>NZ_JBSSLX010000016.1:0-49560 GCF_053890995.1 Micromonospora sp. I033
ACAACCGCAGGACCCCCGTCCGGGGCATTTCGTTCAACCGCACCCGCCGCTCTCGCGCCGGGCACTTTTACTACGTTACCCGGTGGTTTCTGCCGTGTCAAACCGGTGTTTCGCGGTTTGTCATTGCTTCCACCCATTTGCCGGGCACCACTGTTCGACCGACTCGCGCCGGGCGCTTCGTGGATTTCGGCAGGACGGCCGCTGCGGTTTCCCGCTCGCTCGTCCGTGTCCCTGCCGGTCGACAACCTTACCCGGTCGGTTCCGCCTCGCCAAATCCGCCTCGCGGCGAATCCGGGGCACCGCCCGGTCCGGGTTCCGATGGAGTCAACCATCCTCGCCCGGCGGTCATTCCCGCGCTCCGGCCTCCCAGGTCTTTCGCCTGTTTCGTCCGTTCCGCGCTGGCAGAGAGAAAGTTACGCGCCCAGCGGATTGATCGTCAAATCCGCTGGGCGCGTCCCGCGTCACACTGTCGACGGAGGGCTATTTACGCAGCTCAACACCGGCGAACGAGCGCTTGCCGCGGCGCAGCACGAGGTAGCGGCCGTGCAGCAGGTCCGCCGGCGACACCGTCGCGTCCACCTCGCCGATGCGTACGTTGTTGACGTACGCGCCGCCCTCGGCGATGACCCGCCGGGCCTCCTTCATGCTCGGCACCAGGCCCGACTCCTTGAGCAGGCCCGCCACGTCGGGCAGCTCGTCGAGGTGCACCAGACCGGCCTCGGTGAGCGCGGCGCGCAGGGTCGCCGGGGACAGTTCGTCGAGCGAGCCGCGGCCGAAGAGGGCCTGGCTGGCGGCGACCGCCTGGGCCATCTCCCGCTCGCCGTGCACCAGCGTGGTCAGCTCCTCGGCGAGCGCCCGCTGGGCGAGCCGGGCCTGCGGCCGTTCCGCGGTGGCCTTCTCCAGCTCCTCCAGCTCCTCACGGGAGCGGAAGCTGAAGTACCGCAGGTAGCGGGTGACGTCCCGGTCGTCGGCGTTGACCCAGAACTGGTAGAAGGCGTAGGGGCTGGTCATCTGCGGGTCGAGCCAGACCGCGCCGCTCTCGCTCTTGCCGAACTTGGTGCCGTCCGACTTGGTCACCAGCGGCGTGGTGAACGCCTCCACCGGGCCGGCGCCCCGCCGGCGGACGTAGTCCACGCCCGCGGTGATGTTGCCCCACTGGTCGGAGCCGCCGTACTGGAGCTGGCAGCCGTGCCGTCGGTGCAGCTCGAAGAAGTCGTTGGCCTGGAGGAGCTGGTAGCTGAATTCGGTGAAGCTGATGCCGCTCTCCAGCCGGGCCCGGACCACCTCGCGGGCCAGCATCTTGTTCACCGGGAAGTGCTTGCCGACGTCGCGGAGGAACTCCACCACCGACATCTCTCCGGTCCAGTCCAGGTTGTTGACCAGCTGGGCCGCGTTCTCCCCGGTGTACGAGACGAACGGCGCGAGCTGGTCGCGGATGCGCTGGACCCAGCCGGCCACCACCTCGGGCGGGTTGAGGGTGCGCTCGGCGCTCTCCTTCGGGTCGCCGATCTGGCCGGTGGCGCCGCCGACCAGCAGCAGCGGCCGGTGCCCGGCGAGCTGGAGCCGGCGCGCGGTGGTGACCTGCATGAGGTGGCCGACGTGCAGGCTGGGCGCGGTCGGATCGAAGCCCACATAGAAGGTGGCGCTCCCGCCGTCGAGCAGCTCGCGCAGCTCGTCGAGGCCGGTCGAGTCCTGGATCAGGCCCCGCCATCGCAGGTCGTCGGTCAGGGAGTCCCGCCCCTGCGGGAGGTTGCTGTCGGTCACGGTCACCAATTCTCCCCTATGGCCGCCCCAGACCCGTACCGGGTTTGCCGACGAGGGCCCCGACTAGGCTGGCGACCGCGTCGCGCGAGAGGGAGGGGTCGCCGTGGAGGAGCCGGATCTGACCGGGGGCTTCGTCGCCCTGCTGGGCCTGAAGTTCGACGAGGCGAGCGGGGACCGGGTCGTCATCCGCTGGCAGGTCCGTCCGGAGCTGCACCAGCCGTACGGGATCCAGCACGGCGGGGTCTACTGCTCGGTGGTGGAGACGGCGGCCAGCATCGGCGGTGCGCTGTGGCTGGGCGACAAGGGCAAGGTGGTCGGGGTCTCGAACCAGACCGACTTCTTGCGGGCCGTCCGCGACGGCGAGCTGACCGCGGTCGGCACCCCGATCCACCGGGGTCGCAGCCAGCAGCTCTGGCTGGTGGAGATCACCGACGAGGGCGACCGGCTGGTCTCGCGCGGCCAGGTGCGGCTGCAGAACCTCACGGCCGCCTGATCCCGGGCTGGTCGATTCGCCCGAGAACGGGGATCTGACGCCGATATCGTCGCGTCGATGAGACCGCGCGCTGCCGACCCGACGTGAGGAAGCTCCTCGCCGCCACGCTCGGCGTGCTCTCGGCCATCGGCGGATTCGTCGACATCGGCGATCTGGTGGCGGCGAGCCAGGCCGGCGCCCGGTTCGGGATGGCCCACGCCTGGGTGCTGCTCGTCGGGGTGGTGGGCATCTGCGCGTACGCCGAGATGGCCGGCCGGATCGCGGCGGTGAGCGGCCGGGCGGTGTTCGACCTGGTCCGGGAGCGGCTGGGGCCGCGGGTGGCGCTGCTCAACCTGGTCGCCTCCTGGCTGGTCACGGTGATCACCCTGGCCGCCGAGCTGGGCGGGGTGGCGCTGGCGCTGCAGCTCGCGACCGGGTTGAGCTACCTGCTCTGGGTGCCGCTGGCCGCGGTGGCGGTCTGGCTGGTGCTGTGGCGGATGCGCTTCGAGCTGATGGAGCGGGTCTTCGGGCTGGCCGGGCTGGCGCTGCTGGTGTTCGCGGTCGCGCTGTTCGCGCTGCCCACCGACTGGGCGGACCTGGGACACGGGGCGCTGCGGGTCAGCTCCGCCGGCGAGAGCTGGTGGGTGTACTGGTTCGTGGCGGTGGCCCTGTTCGCCTCGACGGTCAGCCCGTACGAGGTGTTCTTCTTCTCCTCCGGCGGGGTCGAGGAGCGGTGGAGCGCCGCCGACCTGGCGCACGCCCGCTCGAACGTGCTTATCGGCTTCCCGGTCGGCGGCTTCCTGGCGCTGTCGCTGATCGCCGTGGCGACGGTGGCGTACCACCCGTCGGGGGCGTCGCTGGACACCCTCGACCAGGTGGCCCGGCCGGTGGTGACCGCGCTGGGCGGGGCCGGGCTGGCCGCCGCGGTGCTGGCGTTCTTCGCGGTGACCTTCGGTGCGGCGCTGGAGACCGGCCTGTCGGCCGCGTACGCGGCGGCGCAGTATTTCGGCTGGCAGTGGGGCAAGCGGGTCAGCCCGCGGGAGGCGGCCCGCTTCCACAGCGTGCTCCTCGTCGGGCTGCTCCTCGGGGTGCTGCTGCTGATGACGGCCGTGGACCCGGTCCGGCTCACCGAGTACATGCTGGTGCTCAGCGCGGTGGTGCTGCCGCTGACCTACCTGCCGATCCTGGTGGTGGCGAACGACCGCAACTATCTCGGCGACCGGGTCAACGGCTGGTGGACGAACCTGCTCGGGGCGCTGTTCCTGCTGCTCATCGTCGCCGCCTCGGTGGCGGCGATCCCGCTGGCGATCATCACGAGGATGGGGCGATGAGGATCCAGCTCGCCAAGCAGTGGCTCGACCGGCAGATCGTCGACGTCGACGGCCGGCTCGTCGGCCGGGTCGACGACATCGCGTTCGCCGTCGACGAGGAGGGCTACCCGTACGTGGACTGCCTGCTCACCGGGCAGGCGGCGCTCGGGCAGCGGATCGGCGGCCGGATCGGGCGGCTGCTGGTGGCCGTCGCCGACCGGTTCACCGACGATCCGCCGGTGCCGCCGCTGCGCGTCCCGCTCACCCTGGTCGACCGGGTGGACAGCGCGGTGCGGCTGCGCTGCCCGGCGGCCGACCTGCCGCCCTCGCCCGTGGAGACCTGGCTGCGCCGGCACCTGGTCGACCGGATTCCCGGAGCGCACCGTGCGAGCGGGTGAGCTGCTCGGCCGGACCGCATACGACCTGCGCGGGCGGCGGGTGGGCCGGGTGGTCGACGTGGTGGTGCGGGGCGGCTGGCCGCCGGAGCGGCTGCGGATCACCGACGTGATCGTCGCCGGCCACTGGTGGACCCGGGTCACCAGCCGGCTCATCGGCCCGGAGCGGCACCCCTCCGGGCCGTGGCTGCTGCGGGCGATCACGCGGGTGCTGGGCCGGAGCACCCGCCAGTTGCCGGCCGACACCGTGCAGCTGCGCCCGCCGGTGCCGGGCTTCCCGTTCGGGGAGCCGGCCGGACATCCCTGACGGTCAGCCGCGCGCCTCGTCGAGCACCGGCGCGTCGGCGTCCTCGGGGCGCTCGCGGCGGGCGTGCCGCCGGACCCGGACCTCGGTGATGGCGTGGTGCTCGACGCCACCCACGGCGAGGTCCCAGCCGTCGACCCGGACCCGCTCCCCCGCGACCGTCGGGATGTGCCCGAGGCAGATGAGCACCAGGCCGGCGATGGTGGTGTAGTCACCGGCCGGACGGCTGGGCAGCTCGACGCCGAGGTCGGTCAGGTCGTGCACCGGGAAGGTGCCGGGCAGCACCAGCGTCCCGTCCGGCTCGGTGCGGACCGAGCTGAGGTCCCGGTCGGTCTCGTCGTAGATCTCACCGACGATCTCCTCGAGGATGTCCTCCAGGGTGACGATGCCGTCGACGGCTCCGCGCTCGTCGACCACCAGTGCGATGTGCTGCCGTTCCGCCTTGAACTGGCGCAGCGCGTCGACCACCGGCAGCGAGTCCGGCAGCAGCATGGGTGGCCGGGCGATCTCGTCCACCGGCCGGTCGTCGGGGACGCCGACCAGGTCGCGAAGGTGGATCACCCCGACCGCGTCGTCCAGGCCGCCGTGCCGGACCACCGGCGCCCGGGAGTGGCCGGTCGCGGCCAGGACCAGCCGGGCCGCCTCGGCGGTCGTCCCGCTGTCCAGGGTGAAGACCTGCAACCGGGGTACGAGCACCGCGCGCAGTTGCCGGTCGGCGATCTCCACGGCGCCGGCGATGATGGTGCGCTGCTCCTTGGTGAACCCGTGGTTGCCGGCCACGATGTCGCGCAGCTCGTCCGGGCCGATCTCGTCCGGCTCGTGCTTCGGGTTCAGACCGACGAGGCGGACCACGAGGTCGCTGGTGGCACCGAGGGCCCAGACGGCCGGCCGGGTGAGGGCGGCCAGCAGGTCGAGCGGACGGGCCACGACGAGGGCCCACCGCTCGGCGGACTGCATGGCGATCCGCTTCGGGGCCAGCTCGCCGAAGACCAGGGTGACGAAGGTCAGCGCCAGGGTGACCGTGACGATGGCGACCGTCTCGGCGGCGTCGCCGAACACCCCGAGCAGCGGGACGAGGGGCTTGGCCAGCGACACCGCCGCGGCGGCGGAGGCCAGGAAGCCGGCCAGGGTGATCCCGATCTGGATGGTGGCCAGGAAGCGGTTGGGGTCCTTGGCCAGCCGGGCCAGCGTACGGCCGGCGCGGCTGCCGCGTTCCAGCCGCTGGAGCTGGCTGTCACGCAGCGAGACCAGGGCCATCTCGCTGCCGGCGAAGGCCGCGTTGACGATCACCAGAACGCCGACCAGGGCCAGCTGGCTCCAGTAGCTCTGCACGCGCGGTTCTCCCCCTCGACCGGACCGGGGCCGGCCGCGGTGGCCGCCCCGTCGCCGACCGGTGCCCGGGCGGCGTCGCCCCTCTGTGCCCCGCGGGCGGGCCGGGCAATCCTCCGGGTCGGCCGATCAGGCGGGCGCGGGCAGGTCCAGCACGTACGCGCCGCCCTCCGGGCGGAAGCCGAGCCGGTGGTAGTAGGGGGCGACCATGCCGGGCGGGCTGACCACCCGGCGGAAGCCGCGGTCGGTGAACAGCCGGCTGCGCCGGTAGACGAACTCGCCGGGGGTGAAGTCGCGGAACGGCGGGGTCACGTAGTCCAGGTCGATCTGGGCCACCCCGCCGGGCTCGGCGTGCGAGACCACCACGCCGACCACCTCGTCGGCGCGGACCACCAGGAACGCCGACCGGTCGGCGGCGGCCGGGTCCCAGCGGAAGTCCGGGTTGAACCGGGCGATGTCGGCGGCGTGCACCCGCAGGGTGTGGGCCAGGAAGGCGTCGCCGGTGCCCACCTCGACCACCTCGTAGGTCTGCGCGTCGTGCCGGGTCGCGAGCATCTTCCGCAGGTACCACACGTTGATCACCGCGAGCACCACGTTCAGCCCGACCATCGGCCACACGTGCACGGCGGCGTTGTAGCCGATCAGGATGAGGCAGCCGAGCAGGTTGAGCGCGCGCAGCCGCAGGATTCGGGTCTGCAGCAGCGACCAGACCAGCAGCGCGGAGCCGGCCCAGCCGACGAGTTCCAGCCAGTTCACCCCGGGGAGACTAGTGGTCGCCCTGGTCAGCCGCCTCGGCGGGCAGCTCCAGCACGTACTCCTCGACCTCGGCGCCGCGGCCCGCGGCGTATCCGGAGTCCTCGCCGACCACGACGAAGCCGCACTTGCGCAGCACGGCGAGGGAGGCGGCGTTGTCCTTGGCGGCGCGGGCGTGCACCGGCCGCTGCGGCAGCTCGCGCAGCAGCGCGGCGAGCGCGGCGGTGGCGTGCCCCCGCCCCCAGCGGTCGGGGTCGATCCAGTAGCTGACCTCGGTGCGCTCCCCCACTGGGAAGGCGGCCACGCGGCCGACCACCACGCCGTCGACCGTCACCGTGCGGTTCACGATGCGCGGGTCGGCCCGGATGCGCGACCAGTGGGCGTCGAAGGCGGCCCGGTCGGCCGGATCCTTCGGGCCGAACGCG
Source organism: Micromonospora sp. I033 (assembly GCF_053890995.1). NCBI lineage: Bacteria > Bacillati > Actinomycetota > Actinomycetes > Micromonosporales > Micromonosporaceae > Micromonospora > Micromonospora sp. I033. The sequence continues at coordinate 6,753 of NZ_JBSSLX010000016.1, forward strand.
GCCATCCAGTTGGCCTGCGGATCCTGCTCATGGGCGAAGAACGCGGACAGGTCCTCGTCGCGTACCGGCCGGAGCCGCACCTCACTGGTCACCCGGCGGAGGATACGCGGACACCCCGACAAAACCGGGACGCGCGGCGGTCCGGCCATGCCGACCCGTCCTCGGGAGGCGACCCGCCGACGCGCGACGTCAGGTCACCCGGCCGGTGGACCGGCACCGGGATCGGCGCCGGACGAACCGGGTGAAAGCGCAGGATCCACGGGTGACCAGGATGCTTCAGCGCCCGCGGAGCCGGGCGTTTCCGACGCGTACCGCCCGGGCCTCCGTCGTCGGGCCGACGGCGGCCGGCCCGCGTGCCCTGGGCCCGACGGCGGCCGCGCCGCTGGCGCTCGCCGCGGCGGCGCTCGGCGCGGTCGCGATCGGCAAGCTGATGATCGCCCGCCTGGCCGTCCGGCGGGCGGTGATCCGGGAGCTGCGGATCGGCCGGCTGGAGGTGGACGACCTGGTCGTCCACCGGCACTCGGCGGGTCCGCCGGCCGGCGGCACCGCCGCCAGGTAGTTCGGCGGTCGGAGTTCGGGCGCCACGGGCCGGCCGTCGTCGACAATGGGCGGAGCCGACCGGAAGGATGCCGATGAACCGACCTGTCGTGGCGGGCGTCGACGGATCGTCGACCAGTATCACCGCCGCCGAACACGCCGCCCGGGCCGCCGTGGCGCGGTCCCGGCCGCTGCACCTGGTGCACGGCTACCTGCACCCGCTCGGTTACGGCGTGCCGCTCAACCCGTACGACCTCGGGGTGCCGGCGCCCACCGAGGAGTCCCGGAAGATGTTGGAGCAGGTGGCCGCCGAGCTGGTCGGCCGGCACCCGGCCCTGCGGGTGGAGGTGCGCCAGGTGGCCGGCGGCCCTGGCGTCACCCTGGTCGAGGAGTCCCGCCGGGCCGAGCTCGTGGTGGTGGGCAGCCGGGGCATGGGCGGCTTCGCCGGGCTGCTGCTCGGCTCGGTCAGCAACCAGGTGGCGCAGCACGGGCACTGCCCGGTGCTGGTGGTGCGCCCGGCGGAGCAGCCGATCCCGGTGAGCGGGCCGGTGCTGGTCGGGGTGGACGGCTCCGAGTCGGCCGGGTACGCCGTCCGGCTCGCCGCCGACGAGGCGGTCCGCCGGGACGCCGACCTGGTGCTGGTGCACGTGCGTACGCCGGAGCGGGGCGCGGTGGCGCCGGACGCCGCGGCGGAGGCCACCGCCGCGGCGCAGGCCGAGTCGGCGGAGCTGCTGGCCGGGGCGGCCGCCCGGATCCGCACGGACCACCCGGTGCTGAGCGTCATCGAGCGGCCCATGCGGGGCGAGTCCCCGGAGCGGGCGCTGATCGAGGCGAGCGGGGAGGCGGCGCTGGTGGTGGTCGGCTCGCGGGGCCGGGGCGGCTTCGCCGGGCTGCTGCTCGGCTCGGTGAGCCAGGCGCTGGTGCAGCACGCCCACTGCCCGGTGCTGGTGGCGCACCCCTACGAGCCGGCCGACGACTGAGGTCGCCGGCCGGCGTGTCAGGTCAGGCCGGGTCGCGGCCGGCGAGCAGGTCCTGGAAGCTGCTGGTGAGCGCGAAGGGGTCGGCCGGGCCGGTCGCCGCCGGGCGGCGGTCCACCTGCTCGGCCAGCTCGGTCCCGGCCCGCCGGATCCGGGCCCGCAGCGCGCTGTCGTCGCCGTCGCCGGCCCAGTCCTCCGGCGCGGCGAAGACCGAAGTCGGCATCACCACCGCCCGCAGGTACGTGAACATCGGCCGGACCGCGTGCTCCAGGGCGAGCGAGTGCCGGGCGGTGCCGCCGGTGGCGCCGATCAGCACCGGCCGATCGGCCAGCGCCTCCTTCTCCACCACGTCGAAGAAGGACTTGAACAGCCCGCTGTAGGAGGCGTTGAAGATCGGGGTGACCGCGATCAGCCCGTCCGCGCCGGCGACGGTGTCCAGCGCTGCGCGCAGGGCGGCCGGCGGGAAGCCGGTGAGCAGGTGGTTGACCACGTCATGGGCGTGCTCCCGCAGCTCCACCGTACGGATCTCCACCTCGGCGCCGCGCCGGACCAGCTCGTCGCGGGCGGCCGCGGCGAGCTGGTCGGCGAGCAGCCGGGTCGACGAGGGCTGGCCGAGGCCGGCCGAGACCACGGCCAGGGTGCGCCGGGTCATCGGGCCCCCTCGGGCGCCTTGCCGGTCACGTCGTCGACGGCGTGGACGGTGCTGTCCTTGGCGCCGCCGGCCGCGGCCAGCAGCGAGGCGTGGGTGGGCGCCTCGGGCACGTGCGCGGGGCGCAGCGAGTCGAACTCCTTGCGCAGCACCGGGACGACCTCCTCGCCGAGAAGGTCGAGCTGCTCCAGGACGGTCTTCAGCGGCAGGCCGGCGTGGTCCATGAGGAAGAGCTGGCGCTGGTAGTCGCCGACGTACTCGCGGAAGCTGAGCGTGCGGTCGATGACCTGCTGGGGGCTGCCCACGGTCAGCGGGGTCTCCCGGGTGAACTCCTCCAGCGACGGCCCGTGCCCGTAGACCGGGGCGTTGTCGAAGTACGGGCGGAACTCGCGCACGGCGTCCTGCGAGTTCTTCCGCATGAAGACCTGGCCGCCGAGGCCCACGATGGCCTGGTCGGCGGAGCCGTGGCCGTAGTGGGCGAAGCGCTGCCGGTAGAGGGCCACCATCCGCTGCGTGTGCTCCTTGGGCCAGAAGATGTGGTTGGCGAAGAAGCCGTCGCCGTAGTAGGCGGCCTGCTCGGCGATCTCGGGGCTGCGGATCGAGCCGTGCCAGACGAACGGCGGCACGCCGTCGAGCGGGCGCGGGGTCGAGGTGAACGACTGCAGCGGCGTGCGGAACCGCCCCTTCCAGTCGACCACGTCCTCCCGCCACAGCCGGCGCAGCAGGTCGTAGTTCTCGATGGCGAGCGGGATGCCGTTGCGGATGTCCTGCCCGAACCAGGGGTAGACCGGGCCGGTGTTGCCGCGGCCCATCATCAGGTCCACCCGGCCGTCGGCCAGGTGCTGGAGCATCGCGTAGTCCTCGGCGATCTTCACCGGGTCGTTGGTGGTGATCAGCGTGGTCGCCGTCGACAGCAGCAGCCGCTCGGTGCGGGCCGCGATGTGACCGAGCATGGTGGTGGGCGACGACGGCACGAACGGCGGGTTGTGGTGCTCGCCGGTGGCGAACACGTCCAGCCCGACCTCCTCGGCCTTGAGCGCGATGGCCACCATGGCCTTGATCCGCTCATGCTCGGACGGCAGCCGCCCGGTGGTCGGGTCGACCGTGACGTCGCCGACGGTGAAGACTCCGAACTGCATGACCAGCTCCTCGCGTGGGGTCCGGACCGCTCCGGCCCGGAATCGCTCCGCACAACATATTTGACGAAGCAACTATTCCGTCGCACGCCCGGCCCGGGGTGGCGCAGCTCACCGGGTCGCGTCCGGTACCTGACCGTGGTTGTCAGCCTCTGCCGGCAGGATGCGGGTCATGACGGAACGCGCGGAGGGCAGCTTCACGCTCGACAGCTGGGAGCAGGAGGCGTACGACGAGGCCGAGGGCGCCGTGCTGGCCCAGGCCCGGATCACCAAGACCTTCACCGGTCACCTCGCCGGCACGAGCACCACGCGCATCCTGATGTGCCAGGCGCAGGTCGACACCAGCGCCGCGTACGCGGGATTCGAGCGCTTCACCGGCACGCTGGACGGCCGGGCGGGCAGCTTCGTGCTGCACCACGACGCCACCGCCCACGCCGAGGAGGGGTCGGCGCTCTCCTGGACGGTCGTGCCCGACTCCGGGACCGGCGAGCTGCGGCGGCTCCGCGGTGGCGGGCAGATCATCCGGGAACCGGACGGTGGGCACCGGTACGTCCTGGAGTACGAGTTGCCCTGAGTGGCGCTCAGCCGCCGGCCACCGAGGGCAGCACCTGCACCTCGGCGCCGTCGGCGACCGCCGCGTCCAGCCCGCCGACGTGCCGGCAGTCCTCGCCGTCGACGTAGACGTTGACGTAGCGCCGCAGCTCGCCGCGCTCGTCGCGGATCCGGCGGGCCAGCCGGGGCCAGCCGGCCGCCACCTCGTCGAGGACCGCCCGCAGGGTGCCGGTGGCGGCCACCGTCAGCCGGCTCTCCCCGCCCGCCTCGGACCGGAGCGGACCGGGCAGCAGCACGGTGACCACTCAGACCTCCACGGCCCGGACGCAGAGCACGTCCGGCAGGTGCGCGGCGACCAGCGACCACGAGTCTCCCTCGTCGGCGCTGGCGTAGACCTCGCCCGAGCGGGTGCCGAAGTAGACCCCGGCGGGGTCGTGGTCGTCGGCGCACATGGCGTCGCGCAGCACCGACGGGTAGAACGCTCCCTCGGGCAGGCCGGCGGTCAGCGGCTCCCAGCTCCCGCCGGCGTCGGCCGAGCGGTAGACCCGGCAGCGCCGGTCGGTGGGGAACCGCTCGCCGTCCGCGGTGAGCGGGAAGGCGTAGACGGTGCCGGGGCGGGACGGGTGGGCGACGATCGGGAAGCCGAAGTCGCTGGGCAGGCCCGCGGCGATCGACGTCCAGCTGCGGCCGTCGTCGTCGGAGCGGTAGACGCCGTGGTGGTTCTGCGCGTACAGCCGCTCGGGGTCGCCGGCGTCCCGGGCGATCTTGTGGACGCACTGGCCGAACTCGGGCCACTCGTCGGGGAGGAAGTAGGCCCGGATGCCGGTGTTGCCCGGCGCCCAGCTCGCCCCCGCGTCCTCGGTGCGGTAGACCCCGCCCGTGGACATCGCCACCGCCATCCGGGCCGGGTCGCCGGGGTGCGGGAGCACGCTGTGGACGGCCTGACCGCCGAAGCCGGCGGCCCACTGCTCCCGGTGCGGGTGGTCCCAGAGCGCCCGGACGAGGCTGAAGCTGCGGCCACCGTCGTCGGAGCGGAAGAGTGCGGACGGCTCGGTGCCCGCCCAGACCACGTCGGGCTGGTCCGGGCCGGCCGGGATGAGCTGCCACACCCGCCCCAGGCTGACCCCGGTGTCGGCGGGGAAGGCCACCGGCGCCTGCTCGGGCTCCTGCCACGAGCCGCCCAGGTCGTCGCTGGTGGCCACGCTCGGGCCGAAGTGCGAGCTGGTCATGCCGGCGAGCAGCCGGGGCCGGCCGGGGCGCTTGTCCACGGCGACCGCGTAGACCCCGGTCATCGGGAAGTGCGGGCCGCTCACCGCCCAGTCGCGCCGGTCGGGGCTGGTGGCCAGGAAGAGTCCCTTGCCGGTGCCGATCGCGAGCAGCGTCGTCATGCCGGTCCTCCCTCGTCGATGGGTGCCGTGATTATCGCCACACCCACCGACAGGATTCCCACCCGCCGCGCCGAGCGCCAGTCAGCGCCGGGTCCGGGGCACGTGCCGGCGGTAGGCGCTCACCGTCGGGTCACCCGTGATCCAGAAGCGCCAGGGCACGTCGTGGGCGCCGGTGACCCCGACCCGGGGCCCGGCGGTGACCGCCGCCTCCGCCACCGGCGCGAGCGGGGGCCGCAGCCGCACCGGCCCGTCGCCGAGCAGGTCGGCGCCGTAGACCGACCGGTCGATGCCGAGCGCCGCGCAGAGCCGGGCGGGCCCGCGGGCCAGATCCACGTCCCGGCGTACGGCCGGGCGGCGCTCCCGGGCGACGTCGAGACCGTCGACCACCTCGCCGGCGCGCAGCAGCACCGCCGAGGCCTCGCCGTCCGGCCCGGTCACCACGTTGACGCACCAGTGCATGCCGTAGGTGAAGTAGACGTAGGCGTGCCCGGCCGGGCCGAACATCACCGCGTTGCGCGGGGTGCGCCCCCGGTGGGCGTGCGAGGCCGGGTCGCCCGCGGTGCCGGCGTACGCCTCGACCTCGGTGATCCGGACGGTCACCCCGTGCGCGGTCAGCCGACAGCCGAGCAGTCCTCGCGCGGCGGGAACCACCGGGCCGGCGAGCAGGTCGGAGAGAGCGGAGAGGTCGGTCGCGGTCACCGGCAAACCCTAACCGGGCCTCGCGGAGGTGCGCACGAATTGCTTTCAACGGGGTGTTGACAAGATGTCATTCAAGGGTGTGGGATGAACGACATGGTCACGCTGGACAACGACCCGTTCGCCACTCCGGATGCTGCCCAGGCCCGGGCTCACCGCAACTACGCGGCGCTGCTGCGGATCGCCGAGCGGCACGCCGGCACCGACGCCCGCCGCCGGCGCTACGCGCACCCCGACGTTCCCGACGCCTACGAAGCGGCGACGCTCGTGATGGCGCTCGCCGGCGGGGCCGAGCTGGCGGAGGGCGAGGAGCCGGTCGACCAGGCCGACCTGATGGCCGCGCTGACCCTGATCCCGCACGTGCGCGCCGAGGTCGACGCGCTGGAGGCGGGGCTGCTGCAGGTGGCCCGCGGCCGGGGGATGACCTGGCAGGCGATCGCCTTCGGGCTGGGGCTGGGCAGCGCCCAGGCGGCCCGGCAGCGCTACGAGCGGCTCACCGTGCGCACCGGCACCGGCGACTGATCATCCGGCGGAGTGTCACATCGACGGGTGAGACTGTGCCGGTGAGCCGCACGGGAGGGATGCCATGACGCGCGAGGAGATGCTGTCCTACTGCCTGGCGAAGCCGGGCGCCTGGCTGGACCGGCCGTGGGAGGGCGACGAGGTGGTCAAGGTCGGCAGCCGGATCTTCGCCTTCCTCGGCGCCCCCGAGGGCGAGCCCCGGGTGGGGGTCAAGTGCGGCCCGTCCCGGGAGGTGGCCGACGAGTGGCTGCACCGGTTCCCCGACGACGCCCGCTCCTCCCCCTACATCGGCCGGTCGGGCTGGAACACGCTGCGGCTCGACGGCGGCATCCCGGACGACGAGCTGACCGAGGCGGTCGACGGGTCGTACGACGCGGTGGTGGCGAAGCTGCCCAAGCGCGAGCGGCCCACGGCCTGACCCCGCGCGGCGGCCGGGACCACCGCGCGGGGCGTCGCACTCAGCGGGGCACGACCCGCTCGGCGGTCCAGTCGCGCCAGCCGGCCAGCTTGTCGGCGGCCGCGGCGAGCTGGTCGGCCACCGGCCCGGGGCCGGTGGAGCCGGGGGTGGTCCGGGCGGCCAGAGCCGAGCGCACCGAGAGCACGTCCCGCACCGAGGGGTCGAGGTGCGCGCTGACCGCGGCCAGGTCGGCGTCGGAGACCTCGTCCAGGGCGCAGTCGCGGGCCGCGCAGAGCGCCACCAGCCGGCCGGTGATCTCGTGCGCGTCGCGGAACGGCACGTTCCGCCGGACCAGCCAGTCGGCGACCTCGGTGGCGAGCGAGAAGCCCGACGGCGCGGTGGCCACCAGCCGGTCCACCCGGACCGTCATCGTGGAGATCATCCCGGCCAGGGCGGGGAGCAGCAGCTCCAGGGTGTCGACCGCGTCGAAGGCGGGCTCCTTGTCCTCCTGCATGTCCCGGTCGTAGGTCATGGGCAGGCCCTTGAGCATGGTGAGCACGCTCATCAGGCCGCCGACCAGCCGGCCGGACTTGCCCCGGGCCAGCTCGGCGATGTCCGCGTTCTTCTTCTGCGGCATGATCGACGACCCGGTGGCGAACGCGTCGTCCAGCTCGACCCAGCCGAACTCCTGCGACGTCCAGAGCACCACCTCCTCGCCGAGGCGGGACAGGTGCACGCCGATCATCGCGGTGACGAAGAGGAACTCGGCGACGAAGTCCCGGTCGGCCACCGCGTCCATCGAGTTGGCGAAGGACGTGCGGAAACCCAGCTCCTTGGCGACCGCCACCGGATCCAGTGGCAGGCCGGAGCCGGCGAGCGCGCCGGCGCCGAGCGGGCTGACGGCACACCGGTGGTCCCAGTCGCGCAGCCGCTCCAGGTCCCGCAGCAGCGGCTGCACGTGGGCGAGCAGCCAGTGCCCGAAGGTGACCGGCTGGGCGTGCTGGAGGTGGGTCATGCCGGGCGCGGCGGTGTCCACGTGCCGCTCCGCCTGCTCGACCAGGGCCTCGGCCAGCTCGACCAGGCGGGCGGCCACGCCGCGGGCGTGGTCGCGCAGGTAGAGCCGCAGGTCGGTGGCGACCTGGTCGTTGCGGGAGCGGCCGGCGCGCAGCTTGCCGCCGAGGCTGCCGAGCCGTTCCAGCAGGCCGCGCTCCAGGGCGGTGTGCACGTCCTCGTCGTCGACGGTCGGGCGGAACGTCCCGGCGGCGCAGGCGGCCTCCAGGTCGTCCAGCGCCGCCAGGATGCGCCCCAGCTCGTCGGGGTCGAGCAGGCCGGCGCCGGCCAGGACCCGGGCGTGCGCCCGGGAGCCGGCGATGTCGTACGGGGCGAGGCGCCAGTCGAACTGGACGCTCACCGACAGCCGGGCGAGCGCCTCGGCGGGGCCGCCGGCGAACCGGCCTCCCCAGAGGCTCGTCCGGTTGGCGGGGGCGCTGTTCTCGGTCAGGCTCTTGTCGTCCACCCCACCCATTGTGGCAGCGCTCACCTTTCGCTCCCGACTGCGGGGCTCACTCGCTTCGCTCCTTCACTCCTCGCGTTCGCACCCACGATCAGAGTCCGCCCAGCCGGGCGTCCCGCGCGGCGGCCATCTTGCTGGGCAGGCCCCAGAGCTGCACGAAGCCCTTGGCGAGGGACTGGTCGAAGGTGTCGCCGGTGTCGTAGGTGGCCATGCCGAAGTCGTAGAGGCTGGCCTCCGAGCGCCGGCCGGTGACGGTGGCCCGGCCGCCGTGCAGGGTGAGCCGCACCTCGCCGGAGACGTGCTGCTGGGCGTCGTCGATGAACGCGTCGAGGGACTTCTTCAGCGGCGAGAACCAGAGGCCGTCGTAGACCAGCTCGCCCCAGCGCTGGTCGACGCCGCGCTTGAACCGGGCCAGGTCCCGCTCGACGGTGACCGCCTCCAGCTCCTGGTGGGCGGCGATGAGCGCGATCGCGCCGGGGGCCTCGTAGACCTCGCGGCTCTTGATGCCGACCAGGCGGTCCTCGACCATGTCGAGCCGGCCGACGCCCTGGGCGCCGGCACGCCGGTTCAGCTCCAGGATCGCCTGGTACGGGGTGACCGTCTCGCCGTCGACGGCGACCGGCACGCCGGCGTCGAAGGTGATGACCACCTCGTCGGCGTCGCGCTCCTGCGCCGGGTCGGCGGTGTAGGAGTAGAGGTCCTCGATCGGGCCGTTCCAGATGTCCTCCAGGAAGCCGGTCTCCACCGCGCGTCCCCACAGGTTCTGGTCGATGGAGTACGGCGACTTCGCCGACACGTCGATCGGCAGCCCCTTCTCCTCGGCGAAGGCGATCGCCTTGTCCCGGGTCCAGGCGAAGTCCCGGGCCGGGGCGATGATCTTCAGCTCGGGGGCGAGCGCGTTCAGCCCGACCTCGAAGCGGACCTGGTCGTTGCCCTTGCCGGTGCAGCCGTGGGACACGATGGTGCCCCCGTGCTTCTTCGCCGCGGCCACCAGGTGCTTGACGATCAGCGGCCGGGACAGCGCGGAGACCAGCGGGTAGCGGTCCATGTAGAGGGCGTTGGCCCGGATCGCCGGCAGGCAGTACTCGGCGGCGAACTCGTCGCGCGCGTCGACCACCTCGGACTCGACGGCGCCGCAGTCGAGCGCGCGCTGCCGGATGGCGTTCAGGTCCTCGCCGCCCTGGCCGACGTCGACCGCGACCGCGATCACCTCGGCGCCGGTCTGCTCGGCCAGGTAGGGAATGGCGACGGAGGTGTCGAGACCCCCGGAGTACGCCAGGACGACCCGCTCGGTCATGGTGTGGTGCTCCCTTCAACGTTCTCTTCCCGGCGGGCCCACGCGGCGAGCTTCTCGCCCAACGCGGCGCCGCCGACGGCCTCGCGGGCCACGACGAGGATGGTGTCGTCGCCGGCGATGGTGCCGACGATCTCGGACAGGCCCGCCCGGTCCAACGCGCTGGCCAGATAGTGGGCCGCGCCCGGCGGGGTGCGCAGCACGGCGATGTTGCCGCTGGAGTCGACCCCGTTGAGCAGCTCGCGCAGCAGCCGGACGAGGCGGGCCGGGGCCGCCTCGGCCTCGCGCAGCGGCCGGTGGCCGTCCTCCGGGATCAGGTAGACGCCCCGCCCGTCGCCGCCGCGCGCGGTGACCGCCCCGAGCTCCTTGAGGTCGCGCGAGAGGGTGGCCTGGGTGACCTGGATGCCGTCACCGGCGAGCAGGTCGGCCAGCTCGGTCTGCGAGTGGATGGCCTTGTCGCGGATCAGCTCGACGATGCGGCCGTGCCGCGCGGCACGGGTCAGCGGGGCGGTCATGATGCCTCCAGGAGAAACGTCAGCAGCGCCTTCTGGGCGTGCAGGCGATTCTCCGCCTGGTCGAAGACGGCGCTGTGCGGCCCGTCGAGCACCTCGTCGGTGATCTCCTCGCCCCGGTGGGCGGGCAGGCAGTGCAGCACGATCACCCCGGCGGCGGCGTGGCCGAGCAGCGCGTCGTTGACCTGGTACGGCAGGAAGGGCGTGATCCGGTCCTGGCCGTCGGACTCCTGGCCCATCGAGGTCCAGGTGTCGGTGGCGACCACGTCGGCCGCGCGGACCGCCTCGACCGGGTCGGTGAGCACCCGGACCGAGCCGCCGGTGCCGGCGGCGATCTTCTCGGCCCGGGCGACGATCTCGGGATCCGGCTGGAAGCCGGCCGGGCCGGCGATCCGCACGTGCATCCCCGCGGTCGCCCCGGCCAGCAGGTACGAGTGCGCCATGTTGTTCGCCGCGTCCCCGACGTACGCCAGGGTGCGCCCGGCGGTGGCGCCGAAGCGTTCCCGGACGGTGAGCAGATCGGCGAGGAGCTGGCAGGGATGGTAGGTGTCGGTGAGCGCGTTGACCACCGGCACGGCGGCGTGGGTGGCCACCTCGGCGATCCGGTCGTCGCCGTGGGTGCGCAGCACGATCGCGGCGACGTAGCGGGACAGCACCCGGCCGGCGTCCGCGAGGGTCTCGCCCCGGCCGAAGTGGGTGACCTGGGTGTCCACCACGAGCGGGTGCCCGCCCAGTTCGGCGATGCCGGCGTCGAAGGAGATCCGGGTGCGCAGGCTCTGCTTGTCGAAGAGCACGGCCACCGACTTCGGCCCGGCGAGGGGCTTGTGGGCGTACCGGTCGGCCTTCATCCGCGCGGCCAGGTCCAGCACCGCGGCCTGCTCGGCGGGCGAGAGGTCGTCGTCCCGCAGGAAGTGCCGGATCATGCGAGGACCTCCGTGGGGGTGGGGGCCGGCGCGGCGGCGTCGAGGGCGGCGGGCAGCGCGGCGAGGAAGGCGTCGGCCTGCTCGGCGCTGAGGATCAGCGGCGGGGCGAGCCGGACCACGCCCGGCTGCACCGGGTTGACCAGGAAGCCGGCCTCGCGCAGCGCGCCGGAGACCACGCCGGAGACCGGCGCGTCGAGCACGATGCCGAGCAGCAGGCCGGCGCCGCGGACCTCGGCGACGAGCGGGTGGCCGAGCGCCTCGACGCCGCGGCGCAGCCGCTCACCGATCCGCTTGACGTGGTCGAGCAGCCCCTCATTGGCAATGGTGGCGACCACGGCGAGCGCGGCCGCGCAGCTGACCGGGTTTCCCCCGAACGTGGTGCCGTGCGAGCCGGGGCGCAGCAGCTCGGCGGCCCGCCCGAAGGCCAGGCAGGCGCCGAGCGGCAGGCCGCCGCCGAGCCCCTTGGCCAGGGTGATCACGTCCGGCTCGACGCCCTCGGCCTGGTGGGCGAACCAGTGCCCGGTGCGGCCGACGCCGGTCTGCACCTCGTCGAGCACCAGCAGCGTGCCGTGCGCGGCGGTGATCCGGCGGGCCTCGGCCAGGTAGCCGGGCGGCGGGACGACGACGCCGTTCTCCCCCTGGATCGGCTCGATGATCACCATGGCGGTGGCGTCGGTGACCGCCTCGGCCAGGGCGGCGGCGTCGCCGTACGGCACGTGGGTGACCTCGCCGGGCAGCGGGCGGAACGGGTCGGCCTTGGCAGGCTGCCCGGTCAGCGCCAGGGCGCCCATGGTCCGGCCGTGGAAACCGCCGTGGGTGGCCACCACGTGGGTGCGCCCGGTGAGCCGGGAGAGCTTGAACGCGGCCTCGTTGGCCTCCGCGCCGGAGTTGGCGAGGAACACCCGGCCGGGGCGGCCGGCCAGGGCCAGGAGCAGCTCGGCCAGGGCCACCGGTGGCTCGGCGACGAACAGGTTCGACACGTGCCCGAGGGTGGCGACCTGCCGGGACACGGCGGCCACCACGGCCGGGTGGGCGTGGCCGAGGGCGTTGACCGCGATGCCGCCGAGCAGGTCGACGTACTCCCGGCCGGCCTCGTCGACCACGACGGCGCCGGAGCCGGAGACGAGCGCCAGCGGCGGCGTGCCGTAGTTGTCCATCATGGCCGCGCACCAGCGTTTCACAAGGTCACTCATCCGGCGCTCACCATCGTTCCGAACCCTTCCGACGTGAATACTTCGAGGAGCGTGGAGTGGGCGACCCGGCCGTCGACGACGTGCGCGGCGGGCACTCCCCCGCGCACCGCCCGCAGGCAGGCCTCCATCTTCGGGACCATCCCCGATTCCAGCCTCGGCAGCAGCTTCGCCAGGTCGTCGGTGGTGATCTCGCTGACCAGGCTGGCCGTGTCGGGCCAGTCGGCGTAGAGGCCGGGCACGTCGGTGAGGACGACCAGCTTGCGCGCGTCCAGGGCGACGGCGAGCGCGGCGGCGGCCGTGTCGGCGTTGAGGTTGTGCAGCACCCCGTCGGCGTCCGGCGCGACCGTGGAGATGACCGGGATCCGCCCGGCCGCGATGAGGTCGGCCACCGCGGAGACGTCCACCGACTCCACGTCGCCGACCTGCCCGATGTCGACCGGCTCGCCGTCCACGTACGCGGGGCGGCGCACCGCCGTGAACAGGCCGGCGTCCTCGCCGGAGAGGCCGACGGCGAACGGGCCGTGCGCGTTGATCAGCCCGACCAGCTCGCGGCCGACCTGCCCGACGAGGACCATCCGGACGACGTCCATGGCCTCGGGGGTGGTGACCCGCAGGCCACCCTTGAACTCGCTGGCGATGCCGAGCCGGCCGAGCATCGCGGAGATCTGCGGCCCGCCGCCGTGCACGACGACCGGCTTGAGGCCGGCGTACCGGAGGAAGACCATGTCCGCGGCGAACGCCCGCTGGAGCTCGGGGTCGACCATGGCGTTGCCGCCGTACTTGACCACGACGGTGGCGCCGGAGAAGCGGGCCAGCCAGGGCAGGGCCTCGATCAGCGTCGCGGCCTTGGCCTGGGCCCGGGTGAGGTCGGCGGTGAGGCTCATGTGGAGTAGGCCGAGTTCTCGTGCACGTACGCGTGCGACAGGTCGTTGGTCCAGATCGTCGCCGCCGCGTCGCCGGCGTGCAGGTCGATCCGGATGGTGACGTCCCGGCCGGTGAGGTCCACCTTGGCCCGGTCCTCGGCGGCGGCGCCGTCCCGGCACACCCAGATCTCGTTGACCGCCACGTCGACGCCGTCCGGCTCGAACGCGGCGGCGGTGGTGCCGACGGCGGCGAGGATCCGCCCCCAGTTCGGGTCGTTGCCGAACAGCGCCGTCTTGACCAGGTTGTTCCGGGCCACCGAGCGACCGACCTCGACCGCGTCGTCCTCGCTCGCGGCGCCGACCACGTCGATGGCGATCTGCTTGGTGGCGCCCTCGGCGTCGGCGATCAGCTGCTGGGCCAGGTCGTGGCAGGCGGCGGTCACCGCGGCGGTCAGCTCGGCCTCGGTCGGCTCGATGCCGGAGGCGCCGCTGGCCAGCAGCAGCACCGTGTCGTTGGTGGACATGCAGCCGTCGGAGTCGACCCGGTCGAAGGTGACCCGGGTGGCGGCCCGCAGCGCGGCGTCCAGGGTCTCCGGTCCGGCCACCGCGTCCGTGGTGAGCACGCAGAGCATGGTGGCCATGGCCGGGGCGAGCATCCCGGCGCCCTTGGCCATGCCGCCGACGGTCCAGCCGCTCCCCCGGGCCACGGTGGTCTTGGGCCGGGTGTCGGTGGTCATGATCGCCTCGGCGGCCGGGTGGCCGCCGTCGCGGGACAGGTCACGCACCGCGCCCCGGACGCCCGGGAGGAGCTTCTCCATCGGCAGGCGCTCGCCGATGAGGCCGGTGGAGCAGACCGCCACCTCGCCGGCGCCGACCATGAGCCGGGGGCTGCTGGCGGTGAGCGCCGCGGCGGTGTGCTCGGCGGTGGCGTGGGTGTCCTGGAAGCCTGCCGGGCCGGTGCAGGCGTTGGCGCCGCCGGAGTTGAGCACCACGGCGCGGACCACGCCGCCGCGGACGACCTGCTGCGTCCAGAGCACCGGGGCGGCCTTGACCCGGTTGGCGGTGAAGACGCCGGCGACCCCGGCGTCGGGGCCGTCGTTGACGACGAGGGCGACGTCGCCGGCGCCGCTGGCCTTGAGGCCGGCGGCCACGCCGGCGGCGCGGAAGCCCCGGGGGCTGGTGACGGTCATGGTGCTACTCCAAACCCGGAGAGTCCGGTGGTCTCGGGGTGGTGGAACATGAGGTTGGCGTTCTGCACGGCCTGGCCGGCCGCGCCCTTGCCGAGGTTGTCGATGGCGCTGACCACGATCACCCGGCCGGAGTCGGCGTCGACGGTGGCCTGGAGGTGGCAGGAGTTGCCGCCGGCGGTGGCGGCGGTGTGCGGCCACGTCCCCTCGGGCAGCAGGTGCACGAAGGGCTCGTCGGCGTACGCCGCCGCCAGCACCTCGCGCGGGTCGGCGTCGCCGGTGGGGACGGCGGTGACGGTGGCCAGGATGCCCCGCGGCATCGGCGCCAGGACCGGGGTGAAGGAGATGCTGGTCGCGCCGGTGGCCTGCTTGATCTCCGGCACGTGCTGGTGGGCGCCGACCTTGTAGGGCGACAGGTCGCCCATCACCTCGCTGCCGAGCAGGTGGGGCTTGGCGGCCCGGCCGGCGCCGGAGGTGCCGGAGGCGGCGACCACCACCACGTCGGCGGGGAAGACCGCGCCGGCGGCGATCAGCGGGGCGAGCGCCAGGGTGGTGGCGACCGCGTAGCAGCCGGTGCTGGCGACCCGGTCGGCCGCGGCGATGGCGGCCCGCTGGCCGGGCAGCTCGGGCAGCCCGTAGGTCCAGGCGCCGGCGTGGTCGCCGCCGTAGTAGCGGGCCCAGGCGTCGGCGTCGCGCAGCCGGTGGTCGGCGCCGAGGTCGACCACCTTGACGGTGGTGGGGAGGGCGGCGGCGAGGGCCGCCGACTGGCCGTGCGGCAGGGCCAGGAAGACCAGGTCCGCGTCGGCCAGGGTGGTCGGGTCGGTCGCCGCGAAGGTGAGGTCCAGCCCGGCGAGCTGCGGGTGTACGGCGGCGACGGGCCGGCCGGCCGAGGCGTGGGCGGTGGCGGCGACCAGGTCGAACTCGGGGTGCCCGGCGAGCAGCCGGAGCAGCTCGCCACCGGCGTACCCGCTGGCCCCGGCGACCGCGACTCGGATGCCCATACTCACCTCCGCATGACTATGCAACGAAGGTTAGCAGCGATGATCCGCCGCTGCAAGTTCATACGGTGTGATGCATGAAGCTGCACGGGCCCGCCCTGGCAGGCGGCGCATCCAGGCGGGGGGTCACGCGCCCCGCTACAACGTCCCGGCCAGCGGCCAGTTCGACCAGTGCGTGGTCGGCGGCAGCGACGGGCGGTAGCGCCCCACGTCGCCGGTGGCCAGCACCTCCGCGAGTTGGCGATAGGTCGCGGTCCCGCTGGGCAGCACCTCGCCGAGGTCGGCCGGCTGGTGCCACTCCTCGAGCCGGAGCACCTCGGGCAGGTCGGCGGGGATCCGCTCGCGAAGCTCCACCTCGTCGGCCAGCAGCAGGTCACGGTGTGCCGGGACGAGCCGGCGCAGCACGTCCTCCAGCCGCTCCCCGGCCGTCCCGTCCACGGCGACGGGGCGACCGCGCACGACAACCGGCACCCCGCCCCGGTACCTCTCCCCGTACTCCTCGGCGGCCAGCTCCGCCATGTTCTCCACCCGGGACAGGAAGTCCTCGTTGCCGAAGCCGGGCTCTCCCCGGGTCAGGCAGTTGCCGAAGACGTGCCGCACGTCGTGCACCTCGAAGGCACGCGGGCTGTAGCCCACCAACTCCACCACGAGCGCCCAGCGGTCGTCGTCCCGGTAGCAGCGCAGCCGGGCGTCGATCGGGTGGTAGTAGCCGTTGTCCGGGTCGGGGAAGCAGGCGTCGTCCGCAGCCCGGTCCCACTGCCGCAGGATGTCCTCGACGTCGATCACGGACGGATCGTAGAAGGGGGAGATGACGGCGGCGCCGCCGACCGCCGACCGGGCGGCACCGCTCGAACAACGGCGACGGCCCTGCGGGTGGTGCACCCGCAGGGCCGTCGTCGTCGGTGCGGTCAGGCGCCGCGCAGGATGGCGCCGAAGCGGCGGGCGGCCTCGGCCACCGCCGCGTCCCGGGCGGCCACCGCCTCCTCGCCCGCGAGGGTCCGGTCCGGGGCCCGGAACGTCAGCTTGTACGCCAGCGACCGGCGACCCGCGCCGAGCTGCTCGGACGCGTACACGTCGAAGAGCCGGACGTCCTCCAGCAGCGGGCCGGCCCCCTCGACGAGGGCCCGCTCCACCTCGGCGGCCGGGACCGACTCGTCCACCACCAGCGCCACGTCGATGAGGGCGGGCGGGAAGGTGGAGACGGCCGGGCCGGCCACCACCGGCGCGGCGGGCAGCGCGTCGAGGTTCAGCTCCATGGCGCTGGTCCGCCGGGGCAGCTCCAGCGTCGCCACCACGTTCGGGTGCAGCTCACCGGCGTAGCCGACCACCGTTGCGTCCACCAGCAGCTCGGCGCAGCGGCCGGGGTGCCAGGGGGCGCGCTCGGCGGCCCGGACGGTGACCCGGTCGGCCGGGATGCCGGCGGCGGCGAGCACGGCCCGCCCGGCCTCGACGGCGTCCGCCCAGCCGGCCGCGCGGCCCGCGCCCCACCAGCCGGCCGGCTCCATCTCCCCGGTGAGCGCCACGGCCACGTGCCGCGGCTGGTCGGGCACCACGGCGTCGGCTCGGGCGAACTCCTCGTCGGTCGGGCGCCGGTCCACGCCCATGGCCGGCGGGGCGCCGGCGCCCGGACGCGGGTGGAACACCGCGCCGATCTCGTAGATCGCCACGTCCCGCTGGCCCCGGCCGACGTTGCGCTTGAGAATGCCGAGCAGCGGGCCGAGCAGCGTGGTGCGCAGCAGCGGCTCCTCCTCGGACAGCGGGTTGGCCACCCGCACCGCGGGGCGGCGCGGGTCGTCGGCCGGCAGGCCGAGCTGGTCGGCCAGCTCCGCGGAGACGAACGGGTGCGCCAGGACCTCGACGTACCCGCGCTCGGCGAGCGACCGGGCGACCGCCCGGCGGCGCTGCTGCTGCCCGGTGAGGCCGCGGCCGGGCGGGGCGGTGGGCAGCACCGACGGCACCCGGTCGTAGCCGTCGAGGCGGACCACCTCCTCGACCAGGTCGGCCGGGTCGGTGAGGTCGGGCCGCCAGCTCGGCGGGGTCACGCTCAGCACGTCGCCGCCGGCCGCGGCGGCCACGCCGGTCTCGCCCGGGTCGTCGCCGAGCCGGTCGGCGCCCCGGGTGACCGTGCAGCCGACCTGCTCCAGCAGCTCCACCACCCGCTCCGCCGGGTACGCCACGCCGACCCGCCGCGACGGCAGGTCGACCGGCAGGGTCACCGGGGTACGCGGCCGGACGTGGTCGAGGTCGAGGATCTCGGCGCCGACCGTGCCACCGGCGTGCTCGGTGAGCAGCCGGACCGCCTTCTCCAGCGCGACCAGCGGGAGCGCCGGGTCGACGCCCCGCTCCCAGCGCTTGGCCGCCTCGCTGAACAGCTTGTGCCGCCGCGCGGTGCGGCCCACCATGGCCGGGTCCCAGTGCGCCGCCTCGAAGAGCACGTCGGTGGTGGACGCGACGACCTCGCTGGTCTCGCCGCCCATCACCGCGGCCAGCGAGATGGGCCCGGTGTCGTCGCAGATCACCATGTCCTCGGCGACCAGCCTGCGGGTGACCCCGTCGAGCGTGGTCAGCTGCTCCCCCGCCTCGGCGCGGCGGACCACCAGCGGGCCGCTGATCCGGTCGGCGTCGAAGGCGTGCATGGGCTGGCCGAGTTCGAGCATCAGGTAGTTGGTGATGTCGACCGGCAGCGAGATGCTGCGGATGCCGGCCACGGTGAGCCGGCGGGACATCCAGCCGGGGGTCTGCGCGGTCGGGTCGACGCCGCGGACCATCCGGGCGGCGAACCGGTCGCAGCCCACGGTGTCGCGCACCTCGACCGGGTACGCCGGCTCGGCGGTCGCGCCCGGAGCCGGGATCGCGGCCGGGTCGCGGAACGGCACCCCGAGGGCGTGCGACAGCTCGCGGGCGAGGCCCCGGACGCTGAGCGCGTACCCGCGGTCCGGGGTGATCTCCAGCTCGACCACGACGTCGTCGAGGCCGACCACCGGGCGGGCGTCGTCGCCGGGCTTGGCCTGGGTGTCCTCGGGCAGCACGATGATGCCCGCGTGGTCGTCGCCCAGGCCCAGCTCCTTCGCGGAGGTGATCATGCCGGCGGAGGTGCGCCCGTACGTCTTGCGCGCGCCGATGTGGAAGTCGCCGGGCAGCACGCCGCCGGGGAGGATCACCACGACCCGGTCGCCCTGGGCGAAGTTGCGCGCCCCGCAGACGATCTCCTGCGGCTCGCCGGTGCCGTTGGCGGCACCGACGTCCACCCTGCAGAACCGGATCGGCTTCTTGAAGCCGGTCAGCTCCTCGATCTCCAGCACCTCACCGACCACCAGCGGGCCGGTGACGGTCTCCCGCAGGTCCACCACGGAGTCGACCTCGATGCCGAGGTCGACCAGCGCCTGCTCCAGGTCGCCGGTGGGCAGGTCGGCCGGGAGGTCGACGTACTCCCGCAGCCAACTGACAGAAACTCGCATGACTGTTAAACCACCGTCTCCGTAACTCGTGCCCGCACCGTCAGACCCCGAACGCGCGGGTGAACCGCACGTCGCCCTCGGCCATGTCCCGCATGTCGCTGACCCCGTGCCGGAACATCACGGTCCGGTCGATGCCCATGCCGAAGGCGAATCCGGAGTAGACCTCCGGGTCGATGCCGCAGGCGCGCAGCACCCGCGGGTTCACCATGCCGCAGCCGCCCCACTCGACCCACCGCGGCCCGTCCCGGTGCTCCGGGAACCAGACGTCGAACTCGGCGGACGGCTCGGTGAACGGGAAGTAGTGCGGCCGGAACCGGGTCTTCGCGCCCTCGCCGAACATGGCGCGGGCGAAGTGGTCCAGCGTGCCGCGCAGGTGCGCCATGGTGATGCCCTTGTCGACGACCAGACCCTCGACCTGGTGGAAGACCGGGGCGTGGGTGGCGTCGAGCTCGTCGGTGCGGTAGACCCGGCCGGGCACCACCACGTAGATCGGCGGCTTGCGGGTCAGCATGGTGCGCGCCTGCACGGGCGAGGTGTGGGTGCGCAGGACCAGCCCGGAGCTCTCCGCACCCGGCGCGGGTGCGATGTGGAAGGTGTCCATGAGGCCGCGCGCCGGGTGGTCGGCGGGGATGTTCAGCGCGTCGAAGTTGGTCCACTCCAGCTCGACCTCGGGGCCCTCGGCCACCTCGTAGCCCATCCCGATGAACAGGTCGCTGATCTGCTCCATCAGGGTGCTCAGCGGGTGGCGGGCGCCGCGCGGCCGCCGGTCGTAGGGCAGGGTCACGTCGACCCGCTCCTCGACCAGCACCCGCTCGGCCTGCTCGCGCTCCAGGATCTCCTGCCGGGCCGCGTACGCGCTCTCGATGGCGCGGCGGGCCTCGTTGACCCGCTTACCGGCGTCGGACTTGGCGGCCGGCGGCAGCGCGCCGATCTCCCGGCGCGCCAGCGACACCGGGGACCGGTCCCCGAGGTGCGCCGGGCGCAGCGCGGTCAGCGCGTCCGGGTCGGCGGCGGCGGCGAACGCCTTCTCGGCGTCGGCCACGGCCGCGGCCAGGGCGTCCGGGTCGAGCAGGGCGACCTGCTTCGGGTCGTACGGATCGTTGCGGTAGCTCATGGCGTACGGGCACTCCCTCACGGCGGCGCCGGCCCTCGCGGGCGGCTAGGCGAGTCTACGGACGCGCGGCTTCGCCGCAGCCCGCCGGTGGGAGATCGCGCAGGAGGAAGGGTCAGGCCCGCCGCCCGCCGACACCGGCGGGCTGGCTAAACGAACGCCGAGGCGCGTTCATCATCCGGCTGACTCCCCTGCTGTGTGGCCGCGCGGACCCGCGGGTCGGCGCAGCGCTCTCGCTGAAGCGTACAGGCAGACGGCCGCGGCCGCAGCCAGGTTCAGGCTCTCGGCGCGCCCGTGCAGCGGCACCCGGACCCGGGCGTCGGCCGCGGCGGTCAACTCCTCGGGCAGCCCGTGCGCCTCGGAGCCGAAGAGCCAGGCCGTCGGGGCGGCGAGCCGCCCGGCGTCGGCGAGGTCGTCGAGGTCGCTGTCGCCGTACCCCGTCGTGGCCAGGACAATGAGGCCGGCGGACCGCAGCGCGGCGACCACGGCGACCGGCCCGGTGGCGCGCACCACGTCGACGTGGAAGAGGCTGCCGGCGGAGGCCCGCACGCACTTTCCGTTGTAGGGGTCGACGGCGTCACCGGCGAAGATCACCGCGCCGGCGCCGGCCGCGTCGGCGGTGCGCAGCACGGTGCCGGCGTTGCCCGGGTCGCGGATCTCGGCGAGCACCGCGACCAGGCGCGGCCCGCGCGCCAGGGCGGCGTCCAGGGGTACGTCGAGGTGCCGGCAGACGGCGACCAGGCCCTGCGGGGCCACGGTCTCGGCCAGCGCGGCGAGCGCCTCGTCGGTGACCTCGGAGACCGGCACGTCGGCCCGGGCCGCGTGCGCGGCGAGGTCGGCGTGCCGGTCCAGGGCGGCCGGGGTGCCGAACAGCTCGACCACGGTGCCGGCGCGGGCGAGCGCCTCGCGGACGGCCTGCGGCCCCTCGGCCAGGAACCGGCCGGTGGTCTCGCGGTCCCGCCGGCGCTGGAGCCGGCGGGCGGCGACCACCCGCGGGGTACGCGGGGTGAACGGGCCGGGAACAGCGTCGAGGCGCCTCCCGTGCGGTGGTGACGGCATGGGAGACGCCTCGATCTGCTGGTACGGGTGGGTCAGGCGGCCTGGGCCGCGGCGCCACCGGTGCCCTCGGCCGCCACGGCGGCGCGGGCCAGCTCGACGATCGCGGCGAACGCCGCGGCGTCGTTGACGGCCAGGTCGGCCAGGATCTTGCGGTCGACCTCGATGCCGGCCAGGCGCAGGCCCTGGATCAGCCGGTTGTAGGTCAGGCCGTTGGCCCGGGCGCCGGCGTTGATCCGCTGGATCCAGAGCTGCCGGAAGTCGCCCTTGCGGTCACGACGGTCCCGGTAGGAGTACTGCATCGAGTGCAGCACCTGCTCCTTGGCCTTGCGGTAGAGCCGGGAGCGCTGACCGCGGTAGCCGCTCGCGGTCTCCAGCAGGGTACGACGCTTCTTCTGGGCGTTCACAGCCCGCTTGACGCGTGCCATCTCAACTCCTTCTTCGGTTCAGGTGGCGCGCGTCAGCGGCCGAGCAGCTTCTTGATTCGCTTGGTTTCGGCCTTGGCCAGTTCGACCGTGCCGGTCAGCCGCCGGGTCTGGGTGGAGGGCTTCTTCTCCAGGTTGTGGCGGAGGCCGGCCTGCTGGGCAACGATCTTGCCCTTACCGGTCACCTTGACCCGCTTGCCCATACCCGTGTGGCTCTTCATCTTCGGCATGTGGAACGTCTCTCCCTGTTACTGGCCGCTGGTCTCAGCGGTCGGGCCGGTCTCACCGGCTGCTGCGGTCTCGCCGGCCGCCGGGGTCTCGCCACCTGCCGGGGCGGCCGACTCCTCCGCCGCGCGGTCGCGGGGCCCGCCGCGGGACGCCGTGGCGGCGACCGCGGAGGCCTTCACGGCCCGGTGCGGAGCGAGAACCATGATCATGTTTCGGCCGTCCTGCTTCGGCGCGGCCTCGACGTATCCCAGGTCCGTGATCTCGGACTCGAGCCGGCGCAGGAGCCGGTAACCCAGCTCCGGGCGGCTCTGCTCGCGACCGCGGAACATGATCGTCACCTTGACCTTGTCGCCCGCCTTGAGGAACCGCACCACGTGACCCTTCTTGGTCTCGTAGTCGTGCGGGTCGATCTTCGGCCGGAGCTTCATTTCCTTGATGACGGTCTGCTGCTGGTTACGCCGCGCTTCGCGCGCCTTCAGTGCGCTCTCGTACTTGAACTTGCCGAAGTCCATGAGCTTGCACACCGGCGGGCGCGCCATCGGCGCAACCTCGACCAGGTCCAGGTCGACGTCCGCGGCCAGCTGCAGGGCGCGCTCCAGCGGGACGATGCCCACCTGCTCACCCTCAGGGCCGACCAGTCGGACCTCACGTGCCCGGATCTGCTCGTTCACGCGTGGTTCGACGCTGATGGGGCCTCCTCGAGTCGAGTCTCCTACGGTGCCGACTCCGCGGGCTCCCGGACGGGAGCCGACCCGGAAAGCAGAAGGCCCCGGCGTATGCCAGGGCCCACTCGACCGGTCGGCACGATCACAGGATCGCGCATCCGGGACCGGGACGTGCCCGGAACCGGGAGACCGGGACCCGGCCACCTACGGGGGCGACTCGGGTGGGAGCAGGCGCTCCGCTTCAGGACCGCCCGCAGGGCAGTCTGGTCGACTCCGCAACATTACACCCTCGCCCCGGCCCGCCCCAAACCGGGCGACGCCGGGCGCGGTCAGCGCGGGGTGGCCGGGTCGGCCAGCGCGGCCAGGTGGGCCTGGTGCAGGCGGCGCAGGGCGCGGACCGCCTCGACGGCGCGCTCCTTGTCGGCGGCCTGGAGGGCGACCATCGGCAGCAGGTCGTCGTCGTGCAGCTCCAGGCTGGCCCACGGGGCGCCCCGGTCGAACCGGACCCCGCGGATCACCTCCCAGGGCAGCTCGTACGAGCTGATCACGTTGCGGACCCGGACACCCCGGGCGTCGGCGACCACCCGGGGGCGGGTGAAGAGCAGGAAGCCGAGGGCGCCGAAGACGCCCAGCCCCACCATGGCGAGCTGGTCGCCGCGCTGGAACGAGCCGTAGCCGTCGCCGGTCGCGCCGGTCAGCGAGGTCGCCACCAGGCTGAACACCACCAGCAGCGTGACGGCCGACGCCCAGCAGACCACCCGGACCCGCCGCGGCCGCACGGTCACCACCGAATCGTTCACGTCACCAGTCTGCCATCCGGCTCGCGCTCCGGTTCCGCCGCCACACGGCGCGGTGCGCGCCGCCCCCGGCCGGCCACCAGCACCGCCACCCCGGTGAGCACCGCCCCCGCCAGCACGGGCAGGCGCACCCCGGGACCGCCGGGCACCGCCACGTCCAGCAGCAGGGCCCCGCCGAGCTGCCCGGCCACCAGCGCCAGGCCGGTGCGCAGCACCCCGGCGGCGCGGACGCCGACCAGCAGGGAGAGCACGATCCCGACGCCGAACAGGCCGCCGACGTAGAGCCACCACTGGCTGGGCCAGGTGGGGTGATCGGCGAGCGCGCCGGCCAGCGCCGCCACCGCGCCGATCGCCGACGTGCTGACCGCGAAGTTCACCGCCAGCCCGGCGGCCGGGCCGACCGACGCGGCCACCCGCCCGTTCAGCGCGGACTGCAGCGCCACGGCCAGGCCGCCGGCGACCGAGAGCAGCACCAGCCCGACCGCCAGGTCGCCGACCGGCCGGCCGAGCTGGGCCAGGGTCACCGCGACGATCCCGAGCAGCGCCCCGACCACCCGGGGGCCGGTGAGCCGGAGCCGGCCCGTCGCGGCCAGCCCCGCCCGGTCGACGGCCAGCCCGCCGAGGCTGCCCCCGGCCACCTGCGCGATCGTGAAGATCGCCACCCCGAGCGCCGGCACGACGAACGGGCCGATGACCACGATCGCGGCCCCGCCCAGGCCACCCAGGTAGGCCCACCAGGGCAGGCCGGAGCCGCGCAGGCCGGCCAGCCCGGCGCGCATCGACCGGACGGCCACCAGCCCGAGCAGCACGATCAGGCAGCCACCGAGGTTGTTGACCACCGCGCCGAGGAGGGGATCGCCGGCCCGCTCCCCCAGCTCGGCGTTGACCACGCCCTGCGCGGCCGAGGCCACCCCGCCCAGGACGACCACGGCCAGGGCGGCCGGGGCCGGCAGCGGCCTCACAGCCGGCAGGCGTGGATGTTGGTGACGAGGATGGCCCGGGCACCCAGCTCGTACAGCTCGTCCATGATCCGGTGCACGTCGTCGCGCAGCACCATGGCCTGCACGGCCACCCAGCCCTCCCGGTGCAGCGGGGAGACCGTCGGCGACTCGATGCCCGGGGTGAGCGAGCTGGCCCGGTCCAGCAGGCCGGCCGGCACGTCGTAGGCGAGCATCACGTAGCGCCGGGCGACCAGCACGCCGTGCAGCCGGCGCAGCAGCTGCTCCTGCTGGGCACAGCCGCTGGCGCCGGCCCGGCGGACCAGCACCGCCGACGAGCGCAGCAGCGGCTCGCCGAAGACCACCAGGCCGGCCTGGCGCAGGGTGGCGCCGGTCTCCACCACGTCGGCGACCACGTCGGCCACGCCGAGCCGGATGGCGTTCTCCACCGCGCCGTCCAGCCGGATCACCTCGGCCTTGACGTCCAGCTCGGCCAGGTGCCGCTCGACCAGCCCGGGGTACGCGGTGGCGATCCGGTGCCCGCCGAGCTGCTGGACCGAGTCCACGTCGTCGGGGCGGGCGGCGAACCGGAAGGTGGCCCGGCCGAAGCCGAGGTCGACGATCTCCTCGGCCGGCGCGCCGGAGTCGACCAGCAGGTCCCGCCCGGTGATGCCGACGTCCAGGTCACCGGAGCCGACGTAGGTGGCGATGTCCTTGGGGCGCAGGTAGAAGAACTCGATGTCGTTGGGCTCGTCCCGGCAGACCAGGTCCTTCGGGTCGGTGCGCTGGCGGTAGCCCGCCTCGCGCAGCATCCCGGCGGCCGACTCGGCCAGGGCGCCCTTGTTGGGTACGGCGACACGCAGCATGGGAGTGCTCCTTCGATCGATCAGGTGATCAGCGGACGGGCACTCACAGATGTCGGTAGACGTCCTTCAGTTCGAGACCGGTGGCCAGCATCAGCACCTGGGCCTGGTAGAGCAGCTGGGAGATCTCCTCCGCGGCCCGCTCGGGACCCTCGTGCTCGGCCGCCATCCACGACTCGGCCGCCTCCTCGACGACCTTCTTGCCGATGAAGTGCACCCCCCGCTCGAGCGCGGCGACCGTGCCCGAGCCCGGGGTGCCGGCGGCGGCCTTGGCCTGCAGCTCGGCGAACAACTCCTCGAACGTCTTCACGGGAGGCGATTCTTCCAGCCGCGCCCGGTGACGGCTCCGCCCGGGTCCGGCGCGGCGGGAGGTCGACCACATTCTGGACGCACCCGCCGGCGCGCGCCCCGGGTCACCGGAGCACGGGCTCACCCGGCGGCCCGGGACGAGGCCCGGGCACCGGGGCCCGGACGGCGCGCGGCCGGATCAGGCGAAGCCGACGCGGCGGCCGTTGGTGGCGTCCAGGCCGTGGATGGCCAGCGCGGCGTCCAGCGCCGCCACGGTGGCCGCCCAGCCCTTGTCCTCCGAGGAGCCGGGCAGCCCGGCCCGGTCCCGGGCCTGCTCGATGGTGTCCACGGTGAGCACGCCGTGGGCCACCGGCTTGCCCTCGTCCAGCGCCACCCGGGTCAGCCCCTCGGTGACCGACTGGCAGACGTAGTCGAAGTGCGCGGTGGCACCCCGCACCACCACGCCGAGGGCGACCACCACGTCGTACCGGCGGGCCATCGCCTGGGCCACCACGGGCAGCTCGACCGAGCCGGCCACCCGGGCCACCACGGACCGCGCGCCGCACGCCTCGGCCGCGGCCACCGCCCGCTCGACCATGTGGTCGGTGAGGTCGCCGTGCCAGCGCGCGGCCACGATGCCGACGGTCAGCCCGCCGGCGTCCACCGCGGTCACGCCCGGTTCGCCGAAACCCGCCATGTCTATGCTCCGATCTCGTCGCCGGCGACCGGGCGGCCCATCGGCGCCTCGGTCACCTCGTCCAGCCCCTCCAGGAGGTGGCCCATCCGGTCCCGCTTGGTCCGCAGGTAGCGCACGTTCTCCGGGTTGGACCGCACGGGCAGTCCTTCCCGGCCGCTCACCGTGAGGCCGTACCCCTCCAGGCCGGCCCGCTTCGCGGGGTTGTTGGTCAGCAGCCGCATCGAGCGGACGCCGAGGTCGTAGAGGATCTGCGCGCCGGTGCCGTAGTCCCGCGCGTCGGCCGGCAGCCCCAGGTCGAGGTTCGCGTCCACGGTGTCCCGGCCCTGGTCCTGGAGCTGGTACGCCTGGAGCTTGTGCAGCAGGCCGATGCCCCGCCCCTCGTGCCCGCGCACGTAGAGCACCACGCCGCGGCCCTCCTGGGCCACCCGGGCCAGCGCGGCCTGCAACTGCGGGCCGCAGTCGCAGCGCAGCGAGCCGAAGACGTCACCGGTGAGGCACTCGGAGTGCACCCGGACCAGCACGTCCTTCCCGTCGCCGAGGTCGCCCATGACCAGCGCCACGTGCTCGGCCGGGTCGTGCTCGGCGCGGTAGCCGAGCGCCCGGAACACCCCGTACGGGGTGGGCATCCGCGCCTCGGCGACCTGCTCGACCTGCTTCTCGGTGCGCCGCCGGTAGGCGATCAGGTCGGCGATGGTGACCAGCGTCAGCCCGTGCTCGGCGCAGAACTTCTCCAGGTCGGGCAGGCGCATCATGGTGCCGTCGTCGTTGACCAGCTCGCACAGCACCCCGGCCGGGCGCAGCCCCGCCAGCCGGGTCAGGTCCACGGCCGCCTCGGTGTGCCCGGGCCGGCGCAGCACCCCGCCCTGGCGGGCGCGCAGCGGCACCACGTGCCCGGGGCGGGCCAGGTCGGTCGGGTCGGTCGACGGGGCGGCGAGCAGCCGGATGGTGTGCGACCGGTCGGCGGCGGAGATGCCGGTGCTGATCCCCTCCCGGGCGTCCACGGTCACCGTGTAGGCGGTGCCCCGCCGGTCCTGGTTGGTGTGGTGCATGGGCGGCAGGTCCAGCCGGTCGCACTCGCTGTCGGTGAGCGGCACGCAGATGTAGCCCGACGTGTAGCGGACCATGAACGCGACCAGCTCCGGGGTGGCCAGCTCGGCCGCGAAGATCAGGTCGCCCTCGTTCTCCCGGTCCTCGTCGTCGACCACCACGACGGGCCGGCCGGCGGCGATGTCCGCCACCGCCTGCTCGATGCTCCCGAAAGTGCTCATGCCACGGCCTCCGAGTACGTCGGCGGGATCGGGGTGCGGGCGGGCGGGGTCGCCCGGGAGGTGCGCCACCAGGCGTACAGGCCGGCGGCGCAGAACCCGCCGTAGACCAGGTACATGGCGGCCGACGGGTAGAAGCCGCCCTGGAGCAGCAGCGGCACGCCGACCGCGTCGACGGCGATCCAGATCAGCCAGAACTCCACCCAGCCGCGGGCCATGCCGTAGGTGGCGAGCAGGCTGCCGACCAGGATCCAGGCGTCCGGCAGCGGCCCCCACGAGCCCAGCGCGGCCAGCACCGGGTACGCGGCCGCGGTGCCGAGCAGCGCGGCGGCGAGCAGGCCCAGCCGCTCCCGCCAGGTGGCCCAGCGCGGGACCACGGCCGGCTGCTCCCCGCCGCCGGAGCGGCGGTTGCGCGACCAGCGCCACCAGCCGTAGACGCTGACCGCGAAGAAGAAGACCTGCCGGCCCGCCTGGCCGTAGAGGTCGTGCGCCTGCGGCGTGGCGAACACCCCGCCGAGGAAGACGGTGAACAGCAGCGCGTTGCCGATCATGCCGACCGGCCAGGCCCAGACCAGCCGGCGCAGCCCGAGCAGCGCCGAGGCGAGCCCGAAGACGTTGCCGACGATCTCCCGGACCAGCACCGGCGAGCCGGCCACGTGCACCTGGGCGTCGAGCAGCCAGCCGAGCGGGCCCATCAGCGGGCACCTCCCGCCGCGCGGTCGCCGAGCAGCCGCTCGACGTACTTGGCCAGCACGTCCACCTCGAGGTTGACCGGGTCGCCGACGCCCTTGGCGCCGAGGGTGGTGAGCTTGAGGGTGGTGGGGATCAGCCCGACCGAGAACCAGTCGTCGCCGACCCCGGCGACGGTCAGCGAGATGCCGTCGACGGTGATCGAGCCCTTCTCCACGACGTAGCGGGACAGGCCGGCGGGCAGCCGGAACCGGACCGTCTCCCACTGCGCGGCCGGCTCCCGGCTCAGCAGCTCGCCGACCCCGTCGACGTGCCCCTGCACGAGGTGGCCGCCGAGGCGGCTGTTCAGCGCGGCGGCCCGCTCCAGATTGACCGGGTCGCCGGGGCGCAGCGCGCCCAGCGCGCTGCGGCGCAGCGTCTCCCCCATCACGTCGGCGGTGAAGACGCCGCCGTCGACGTCGACCACGGTGAGGCAGACCCCGTTGACCGCGATGGAGTCGCCGTGCCGGGCGTCCGAGGTGACCAGCGGGCCGCGGACCGCGACCAGCGCCGAGTCACCCCCGGTGTCGGCGGTCCGGACGATCTCGCCCAGTTCCTCGACGATGCCGGTGAACATGTCAGGCCTCCCTCTTCCGGGGCAGCGCGGTGATCCGCAGGTCGGGGCCGACCTGCGTAACGTCGGTGAGCTCCAGGTCGATGGCGTCGGCGATGGTGGTCACGCCGGCGTCCAGCAGCGCGGTCGGGCCGGCGCCGAGCAGCTTCGGCGCCACGTACCCGACGATCTTGTCGACCAGGCCGGCGGCGAGGAACGCGCCGGCCAGGGTGGGGCCGCCCTCCAGCAGCGCGGCCCGCACGCCGCGGTGGTGCAGCTCCGCCAGCAGCGCCGCGAGGTCGACCCGGCCGTCGGGGCCGGCCCCGACCTCCGCGGCGGTGGCCACCCAGGTCCGGGCGGCGCCGTCGCGGACCCGGGCCTCGGCCGGGGTACGCCCCGAGCTGTCCACCACCACGCGCAGCGGCTGCCGGATGGCCAGGGTGCCGTCGCGCAGGTTGCGGGCGGTGAGCCGGGGGTCGTCGGCGAGCACGGTGCCCACCCCGGCGATCACCGCGTCGACGGTGCCGCGCAGGGCGTGCACGTCGATCCGGGCCGCCTCCGAGGTGATCCACATGCTGGTGCCGTCGGCCGCGGCGGAACGCCCGTCGAGGGTGGCCGCGTACTTCCAGATCAGGTACGGCCAGCCGCGGCGCATCGAGGTGAGCCAGGCGATGTTGCCGGCCTCGGCCTCCTCGGCGCGTACCCCCAGCTCGACCTGGACGCCGGCGGCGCGCAGGGTGGCCGCGCCGCCCGAGGCGACCGGGTTGGGGTCCGGGACGGCGACCACCACGCGGGCGACGCCGGCCGCGATGAGCGCGTGGCTGCAGGGGCCGGTGCGGCCGGTGTGGTCGCACGGCTCCAGGGTGACCACCGCGGTGCCGCCGCGGGCCCGAGTGCCGGCCTGGGCCAGCGCGACGATCTCGGCGTGCGGGCCGCCCGCGTACGCGTGGAAGCCCTCGCCGACGACCTCGCCGTCGGCGTCCAGCAGGACGCAGCCGACCACCGGGTTGGGGCTCGTGGTGCCGAGGCCGCGGGCGGCCAGCGCGATCGCACGACGCATCGCCTCGTCCACGGAGACGCTCGCCATCGCCGGCCCGCCCTCTCGCTCGTCGGTCGACGCGCGGGCGGGTCAGGGAGCGTGCGGCACGGGTGCCGCGGACACGCGGCGGCGGAGATCCGGGGACGGCGGAGCCGACCCCGGGGAGCCCACGGACGGCTGAGGGTGCTCAGCGCCCAGCAGGGCTCTCCCCGTCCCGCGCGCTGTCTCCCATCCGGACTGTCTGGGGGCGGACGAGCCGCACCCCAACCGTCGGCCCCGGATTCTCACCAGGTCCACCGTCCGGCCGAAGCCGTCCGGGTCGCGGGCTTACCACGGTCGGACCGTGGATCACCGCCGGTTCGGAATTTCACCGAGCCCCGCCAGCGCGTGGTGGGTACACGGGAAGTCTTACACGTCGGGCGGGGGGTCGTGCCACAGAGGCGAGCTACCTCACAGCGCGGACCGGATCGTCACGTCACGCCCCGGCGCCGGTCGACCGCGACGTACGACCCGGGTTGGCTCTTGGCGACCGTTTTCATCTCGGAGGCCACGGCGATCGCTTCGAGGGGGTCGGTGAAGCGTTTGCCGGAGTCGGAGAGGGAGACGCCGATGGAGAGGGTGACCAGGGCGGCCCGGCGGATGTTGCCCCGCCGGTCCTTCAGCTCGACGAAGCCGCGCTCCCGGTCGGTGGGGTCGTAGAGGGCGTCGGCGGCCTTCTCGAAGTCGACCACGGCCCGGCTGGTCAGCGGCCGGACCTGCGACGGGGTGCAGACGATGACGAAGTCGTCGCCGCCGACGTGGCCGAGGAAGGCCGGCGGCAGCCCGATCGAGACCACCGCCCGGTGCAGGCTGCGGGCCAGCGCCGAGATGAACTCGTCGCCGCGGACGAAGCCGTACCGGTCGTTGACGCTCTTGAACCGGTCGATGTCGATGTAGCCGACGGCGTAGTCGACCCCGCTGCGCACCCGGTCGCTGATCTCCCGCCGGATCCGGCTGTTGCCCGGGAGCCCGGTCAGCGGGGAGACCTCCCGGAACTCCTTGTTGCGGCGCAGCGTGGAGCTGACCCGGGCGACCAGTTCGGCGGTGTCGAAGGGCTTGACCAGGTAGTCGTCCGCGCCGGCGCTCAGGCCGTTGACCTTGTCGGAGGTCATCCCCTTGGCGGTCAGCATGATCACCGGCAGGGCCGAGGTCATCGGATCGGCGCGCAGCCGGCGGGTCAGCTCCAGGCCGTCGATCCGCGGCATCATGAGGTCGACCACGGCCAGGTCCGGCCGGTGCCGCTCGATGACCTCCAGGGCCTCCTGGCCGTCGCCGGCGTGCAGCACCTCGAAACCGTGCAGCCGCAGGTTGAACTCGACGAAGCGGGCGATGTCCTCGTCGTCGTCGACGACCAGGATGACGTCGAGTCGGTCGCCGGCCGGATCCATCTCAGGCCCCGGTCGTCGCGCGTTCCGCCAGGCCGCGCAGCCGGCGGACCGCCTCGGCCGGGTCGTCGGCGCCGTAGACCGCGGTGCCGGCCACGAAGGCGTCGGCGCCCGCCGCGGCGGCCTGTTCGATGGTGTCCGCGGCGATCCCGCCGTCCACCTCGATGCGCAGCTCCAGGTGGCCGCTGGCGGCGTGCCGCCGGGCGGCGCGCACCTTGTCCAGCAGCTGGGGGATGAACCGCTGACCGCCGAAGCCGGCCTTGATCGTCATGATCAGCAGCGTGTCGAAGCTCGGCAGCAGCTCCAGGTACGGCTCGATCGGGGTGTCCCGGTCGATCGCCAGCCCCGCCTTCGCCCCGGCCGAGCGCAGGTCCTTGGCCAGCGCCACCGGGTCGTCGCACGCCTCGGCGTGGAACGTGACGTTGTACGCCCCGGCGTCGGCGTAGCCGGGTGCCCAGCGGCGCGGATCCTCGATCATGAGGTGCACGTCGAAGGGCAGCTCGGTCGCCGCGCGCAGGCTCTGCACCACCGGCAGCCCGATGGTCAGGTTCGGCACGAAGTGGTTGTCCATGACGTCCACGTGCAACCAGTCGGCGGCGTGCTCGACGGCGCGGACCTCGTCGGCGAGGCGGGCGAAGTCGGCGGCCAGGATGCTGGGCGCGACGATCAGCGGCGGTACGGTCACAGGGGCCAGTGTACGAACGCGGTCACCCGCCCCGGGCAGCGCGGCACCGTCGGGGACTCGCTGTGACCCGGGCGTGACCGGCGGTGCAGAATCGGCCCGTCCGGCGCGGATAATCGACACGAAAAGCCATCCGCGACTGGCCGATCGCTCGAAACAGGGCGAAACTCCTACAGGGACGGTCACGTATGCTGCACGCCCGGGTCGCGGGGAACGCCGCACGGGCCGCGGCGACCGGCGATCATCTCCCGGGAAGGGCGGACGATGCGACGGTGGCTCCTGGCGCTGGCGCTGGCCGGCACGGCGACGCTGGCCCTGACCGGCTGTCTGCCACCGCAGCGGGCCGACGGGGACCTCGTCGACGACTGGGCCGCGCTGCCGGCGCCGCGCCTGTTCATCCCCGCCACCGACGCCTGCCTGCCCCGGCTCACCGCCGTGGTGCAGGCCGCCACCTACGAGACGGTGGACTGCGCGGGGAGCCACCTGGCCGAGGCGGTGCACGTCGGCACCTTCACCGGTGCGGCGGCGCAGGGCGCCCGGCCGGAGCCGGGCTCGCCCGCGCTGCGGACCGCCCGCGCCGAGTGTGACCAGCGGGCCCGGGAGGTGATCGGCGGGGACTGGCACTCCGCCCGGCTCACCCTGAACATCGCGCTGCCCCCGGTCACCGCCTGGGTGGCCGGGGCCCGCTGGTTCCGCTGCGACCTGGCCGAGACCGACAGCATCGACAACACCCGGCCGGTCAACCGGGTGGGCAGCCTGCGCGGCGCCATGGTGGGCGACAGCCCCCTGGTGCACCGCTGTTTCGACCCCAAGCTGATCGGCGAGAACCTGAACTACATGGCCCCGGTGCTCTGCACCGAACCGCACCGCGCCGAGTTCGTCGGCGTCTTCGAGGAGCGGGACATGAGCTGGCCGGACTTCACCCGGTCCGCCCCGCAGGTGCACCGCCGCTGCATGGCACTGATCGCCGCTTTCGCCGCGGTACCGAACAACGCCGAACTGCCGTACCGGGCCGGTTCGATCTTCTACCCGCCGTCGCAGCGGGAGTGGGAGGAGGGCGACCGGGGTGTGCGCTGTTTCCTGTGGAGCGACGACCGGAAGCTGACCCGGTCGATGCGCGGGGCCGGCCCGGAGGGACTACCCGTCATCTGAGCCCCGGTGCCGTATGCTGCACCGCCGAGGCGTACCCGGCGCTCCGCGCGGGTCGGGCGGCCACGGACGACGGGGAGGTCGGTCGCGATGCGGCGATGGTGGGCGGCGGTCGCCGTGGGCGTGACGGCGGCGTTGGCACTCGGCGGCTGCGCGCCGGCCGGCGTCGACCGGGACCTGGCCGACGACTGGCCCGCCCTCGGCGCCCCGGTGGCCTTCGTGCCCCAGGCCGGCGCCTGCCACCCCACCATCCAGGACGTCGGCTACCTCAGCGGCTACAACCCCGTCGACTGCGCCGCCACGCACCGCGCCGAGACGCTGCACGTGGGCACCCTGACCGGCCCGGACGCCGGGCGCGGCGCTCCCCCGCGGGCCGGGTCGGCCGGCACCCGGACCGCGCAGGCCGAGTGCACCAAGCAGGTCAACAAGGCGGTCGGCGCCGACTGGCGCTCCGGGCGGCTGCGGCTGTCGGTGGTCTTCCCGTCGGCCCTGGCCTGGACCGGCGGGGCCCGCTGGTTCCGCTGCGACGTCTCCGAGGTGGCCAGCCTGGACGACGGCAGCGTCACCGCCCGCAGCGGCAGCCTGCGCAACGCCTTGAAGGCCGGCTCACCGCTGGCGCTGGGCTGCTTCAATCCGAAGCTCGTCAAGGACCGCGTGGCGGAGATGCGGCCGGTCGCCTGCACCGCCAAGCACCACGCCGAGTTCGTCGGGGTCTACCACTTCCCCGACATCAGCTACACCGAGTTCGTGCGCACCTCGCTGCGGGCGCACAAGGGCTGCCGCGGCCTGATCGCCAAGTACGTCAAGGTGCCGAACAACGGCGACATGGTCTACCGGGCCGGCACGATCATCTACCACCCCTACAAGGAGGAGTGGCAGAACGGCGACCGCGGCGTGCAGTGCTTCCTCTGGCTGTCGGACCGGACGCTGACCCGCTCGCTCAAGGGCGGCGGCAGCCGGGCGCTACCGGTCACCTGAGCGGGAGCGGGGTGGGCCCCTTCGCCCACCCCGCCCGGATCGCTCAGCCGACCTGGAGCGTGACGTCGTCGATGACGAAGCTGGTCTGGAGCGAGGAGTCCTCCACCCCGGTCCACTTCAGCGTGACGGTCTGCCCGGCGTACGCGGCCAGGTTGAAGCTGCGCTGCGCGTAACCGGATGCGGCGTTGAGGTTGGAGTAGCTGGCCAGGGTGGCCGTGCCGACCTGCACGGTCAGCCGGTCGTAGGCGGTGCTCGTGGTGGTCTCGGCGGTGTCGATGTGCAGCCAGAACGACAGGGTGTAGCTGGCGCACCCGGCCGGGATGCTCACCGACTGCGACAGCGTGTCGGTGTGGGTGCTGCCGTAGCCGTCCAGCCAGGCCTTGTAGGAGCCCGTCCGGGCGGCCTGGCTCGACGAGTTCGTGATGACGCCCGAGGTGGCCGTCCACGGCGTGCTGCCGGATTCGAAGCTGCTGTTGCCGATGAGCTGGCCGCCGGCGCAGCCGCCGGTGCCCGTCACCGTGACGGTGTAGGCGGCGGTGCGGGTGACCGAGCCGGTGCCAGTCACCGTGATGGTGAACGTGCCGGTCGTGGCCGTCGCGGAGGCGCTGACGGTCATGGTGGCCGAGCCGCCCGAGGTGACCGAGGAGGGGCTGAAGCTCACCGTCACCCCGCTCGGGGCGCCGGTGGCCGACAGGTTCACGGTCTGGGCGCTGCCGCTGGTGGTGGCGGTGCTGACGGTAGCGGTGGTGGAGCCGCCCCGGGCGACGCTGCCGGAGGTCGGGCTCACCGCGACGGAGAAGTCGTTGGTCGGGGTGCCGCCGCCGACCGCGAGCTGCCAGATCGCGTAGGCCACACCGTCGGCGCTGCGGTTGAGGACCGTCGCGCTGATGTTGCTGGTGGTGTCGCAGGAGCGGTGGTAGCAGGGGTCATACGCGGAGTTCGCGGTGCCGCCCCACTTGGCGGCCTGGGCGCTGGTCTTGCGCGCGCTGGCGCCGGCCGCGTAGCCGGAGGTGGGGATGCCGGCCTGCTGGAAGGAGTAGTCGTCGGAGCGGCCCTGGCCCTCGACGTTCTCCTCGGGCTGGAGGTTGAGCGAGTCCCAGTACGCCTTCAGCGGCGCCGCGGTGGTCGAGGTGAGCCGGTTGATGAAGTAGCCGCCGTTGGTCGAGCCGACCATGTCGAAGTTGTAGTAGCCCTTGATGTAGCCGCGCTGCGTGGCGCTGAGCTGGTTGACGTAGAACTCCGAGCCGTTGAGGCCCTGCTCCTCGTCGGTCCACCAGGCGAACCGGACCCGCTTGGTCATGGTCGGGTTCTGCTGTGCCAGGACCAGCGCGTTCTCCAGCAGGGTGGCCGAGCCGGAGCCGTTGTCGTTGACGCCCGGGCCGGCGGAGACGCTGTCGAGGTGCGCCCCGAACATGACGACCTGGTCGGCCGGGCCCTGCGGCCACTCCGCGATCAGGTTGTTCGAGCGGTAGGTGCAGGTCGTGCAGACCTGCTCGGAGACCGTGTAGCCGGCGGCCTGGAGCTTGGCCTTGACGTAGCTGACCGAGGCGGTGTAGCCCGCCGAGCCGGCCCGCCGGTTGCCGCCGTTGCTGGTGGCGATGCTGTTGAACTGGGTGAGGTGGGCCTGGACGTTGGTCACCGAGATGTCCGGCGCGGCGGCGGCGAGCGCGGGGGCGGCACCGGCCGGTGCGGGGGCGGCCAGGCTCGCCGTGACGGCGGCGAAGAGGGCGAGCGCGAGGCCCGCGGTCGGCGTTCTGCGTCTCATGGAGACTCCTCGTGGGGGTCGGCGGGACGTGCTGGCGGGGTGGCGCGACCCGTGGGCCCCGGTGGGGACCTCGGCGTCGGCGGACCGGTGATCGGAACAGTTACATGTATCGATGTGCGAGTCAACGGTGATGTCACATGACACAAAGCGGGACCGGCGTCGCCGGTCCCGCTTTTGGGTTCACCTGTGGACATTCGACCCGTCGGCCGGGTCCGCGCTCAGCCCCTGCGCAGCACCGCCAGGAACATCGCGTCGGTGCCGTGCCGCTGCGGCCACAGCTGGACGGTCGGGCCGTCCCCCAGCCCGGGCATGCCGGCGGGCAGCAGCGGCCGGGCGTCGACGAAGTCGACCGGGAAGCCGCACCGGCGGGACGCCTCGGTCACCGTCACGTGCGTCTCCACGGTGTGCGGCGAACAGGTCACGTACGCGACCAGGCCGCCCGGCCGGACCGCGCGCAGCGCGGCGGTGAGCAGCTCCCGCTGCAACCGGGTCAGCGGCGGCAGGTCCGACGGCTGGCGGCGCCAGCGGGACTCCGGCCGGCGACGCAGCGAGCCGAGGCCGGTGCACGGGGCGTCGACCAGCACCCGGTCGAAGTGCCCCTCCGGCAGCTTCGGATCCGCGCCCACCGTGCGCCCGTCGGTGTTCAGCACGGCGACCGGCAGGCCGCGGGTGGCCTGTTCGACCAGCCGGGCCCGGTGCTCGGCGACCTCGACCGCGGTGAGCCGGGCGCCGCGCTCCGCGGCGAGCGCGCCGAGCAGGCCGGCCTTGCCGCCGGGGCCGGCGCACAGGTCGAGCCAGCGGCCGTCCGGGCCGTCCAGCGGCGCCACCGCGAGGGCGTTCGCCACCAGCTGGGAGCCCTCGTCCTGGACGTGCGCCCGTCCCTCGGTCACCGCCGCCAGCTCGCCCGGCGCACCTCCGGAGAGGTAGACGGCGTACGGCGAGAACGCGCCGGGCGCCCCGCCGACCTCGTCGGCCAGCGCCACCGGGTCGGCCAGCCCCGGCCGGGCGCACAGGTGCACCGGCGGGCGCTCGTTGTCCTCGATGAGCAGGCGGGCGGTCTCGCGCAGGTCGCCGCCGAGCGCCTCGGCGAAGGCCCGGACGATCCACTGCGGATGGCTGTACGCGAGCGCGAGGTGGCCGATCGGGTCGGTCTCCTCCGACGGGGCGAGCTTCGCCACCCAGCCGTCCACGTCCCGGCTCGCCACCTCGCGGAGCACCGCGTTGGCGAAACCGGTGGCCCCGGGCCCGACGGTCCGGACCAGGTCCACGGTGGATGACACCGCCGCGTGCGCCGGCACCCGGGTGTGCAGGAGCTGGTACGTCCCGAGGCGCAGCGCGTCCCGCACCGGCGGGTCGATCCGCTGCACGTCCCGGCCGGCCGCGTCGGTGATGATCGCGTCCAGCGTGCCGGTGTGGCGCAGCGTGCCGTAGGTCAGCTCGGTGGCGAAGGCGGCGTCCCGGCCGGTCAGCCCCTCGTCGCGGAGCATCGCCGGCAGCACCAGGTTGGCGTACGCGTCGTCCCGGTGCACCGCCGCGATCGCCTGGTAGGCGACGTGCCGGGGCAGGTCCACGGCCGGGCGGGCCGGGCGGCGGGCGCCGCCGCGCCGGTCGGCGCCGAAGCGTCCCTCCCGCGGCGGGCCGTCGCCCCGGCGCCCGGGACGCTCGCCGCGCTCCGGCCGGCCGCGGTCCCAGGGCCGCTCGCCACCGGTGGACCGCCCGGCGTCGCCGGAGCGGCCACTGCGCGGACCGTCGGCGGAGAAGCGCTCGCCCCGGGGCTCGGACGGCCCGGTCACGCGAGCACCTCGCCGGCGGCGACCCGGGCGCCGCGCGCCCAGTCGCCGGCCGACATGGCCTTCTTGCCGGCCGCGCGCACCTCGCCGAGCTGCACCGGGACGGTGCCCGTGCCGGCCAGCACCCGGACCTTCTCCACCAGCAGCTCGCCGGGCTTCAGCTCCGGGCCGTTGGCCACCGGGGTGACCGGGCCGAGCTTGACCCGGTCGCCGCGGAAGGTTGTCCACGGGCCGGGGGCCGGGGTGCACGCGCGGATCCGGCGGTCCACCGCGAAGGCCGGGTCGGCCCAGCGGACCCGGGCGTCCTCGACGGTCAGCTTCGGGGCGAGGGAGACGCCGTCGGCCGGCTGCGGCTCCGCCCGGGCGGTGCCGGCCGCCAGCGCGTCGAGCACGGCGACCAGCAGCCCGGCGCCGGAGTGGGCGAGCCGCTCCAGCAGGTCGCCGGAGGTGTCGGCGGGGCGGATCTCGTCGGTGACGGTGCCGTAGACCGGGCCGGTGTCCAGCCCCTCCTCCAACTGGAAGACGCTGGCCCCGGTCAGCTCGTCGCCGTGCAGCACGGCGTGCTGCACGGGCGCCGCGCCGCGCCAGGCGGGCAGCAGGGAGAAGTGCAGGTTGATCCAGCCCAGCCGGGGGATCTCCAGCGCCGCCGGCGGCACCAGCGCGCCGTAGGCGACCACCGGCACGCAGTCCGGGGCCAGCTCGCGGAGCCGGTCGAGGAACTCAGGCTCGCGCGGCCGGGCCGGGGTGAGCACCTCGACGCCGTGCGCGTCGGCCCAGGCGCCGACCGGGGAGCGGACCAGGCCCCGGCCGCGGCCGGCGGGCGCGTCGGGGCGGGTGACCACGGCGACCAGCTCGTGGCCGGAGGCGGCGATCGCGTCCAGCGCGGGCACGGCGACGGCCGGCGTGCCGGCGAAGACCAGGCGCATCCGGGTCACCGCCCCAGGCCGAACGGGTTCCCGGCGGCGTGCGGGCTGAGCTTGACGGTCGGCGGGGCGGCCTCGTCGTACCACTCGGCCTGGCGGATCGCCTTCATGGCCTCCTTGCGGCCGGCCGGGTCGAGCCGGTCGACGAAGAGCACCCCGTCGAGGTGGTCGGTCTCGTGCTGCACGCAGCGCGCCATCAGGCCGGTGCCGACGATCTGCAGCGGGTCGCCGTAGCCGTTGAAGCCCTTGGCGATGACGTTCTGCCGCCGCTTGGTGTCGAAGTAGAGCCCGGGGATGGACAGGCAACCCTCCGGGCCGTCCTGCTCCTCCTCGTCCGGGAACTCGAGCACCGGGTTGACCAGGTGACCGAGGACATCGTCCACGTCGAAGGTGAACACCCGCAGGCCCACCCCGAGCTGCGGCGCGGCCAGGCCGGCGCCGTTCTGCTCGCGCATCGTGTCGGTCAGGTCGGCGATCAGCTTGCGCAGCTCGGCGTCGAAGTCGACGACCGGGTCGGCCGGCGTGCGCAGCACCGGATCGCCGAACAGACGGATGGGCTGGACGGTCACGCGGAGTGGCTCCTTGTCTGGGACGAGTGGTGCCGTACCAGTCTACGGAGTCGATCCGGTGGCCCCGGCCGGCGTACCGCGATCGGTGACCCGGGCCGCCCCGTCACCGACGGTGACCGGCAGGGTGGCGTAGCCGCGCAGGGTGAGCCGGGCCCGCCGCTGCGGCGTGCCGGCGAGGGCGAGCTCGGGCAGCCGGCGCAGCAGCAGCGGGAACGCCACCTGCGCCTCCAGCCGGGCCAGGCCGGCACCGAGGCAGTAGTGCGGGCCGGCCCCGAAGGACAGCGGGTGGATCTGCGGGCGCCAGGGGTCGAAGCGCGCCGGCTCCGGGTAGCGGCGGGGATCCCGGTTCGCCGCGCCGAGCATCACGATGATCCAGCTCTCCGCGGGCAGGTCGACGTCGCCGTGCCGGGACGGGGCGGTGCTCATCCGGGAGGTGAGCTGCACCGGTGAGTCGTACCGCAGCAGCTCGTCGACGTAGGCGGGCGCGAACTCGGGGTTGCCGCGCAGCGCCGCCGCCTCGCGGGGGTGGTCGAGGAGCACCACCAGGCCGTTGCCCAGCAGGTTGGTCGTGGTCTCGAAGCCGGCCACCAGCAGCACGATCAGGTTGGCCAGCAGCTCGTCGCCCGAGAGGCGATCGCCGTCCGTGTCGTGGGCCTGCACCAAAGCGGTGGTCAGGTCGTCGGCCGGGGACCGGCGGCGGGCCGCGACCAGCTCGGTGAAGTAGTCGCGCAGCTCCCCCGCACCCCGATCGGCCACGGCCAGCTCCTCGGGGGTGATCTCGGGCTCCAGCACGCCGGTCAGGTCGGTGGCCCAGCGCCGGAACAGCGGCCGGTCGGCCGCCGGCACGCCGAGCAGCGCGCAGATCACCGCCACCGGCAGCGGGTACGCGAACTCGGCCATGAAGTCGACCGGCGCGCCGTCCCGGCCGCGGGCCAGCATCCCGTCGACCAGCACGTCGGCCTGTGCCTCGACCACGTCGTGCATGGCGGCGATCCGGCGCGGGGTGAAGGCGCCGGCCGCCAGCCGCCGCATCCGGCTGTGGTCGGGCGGGTTGGTGCGCAGCATCGACCGGGAGATCGACAGGACCGCCGGGCTCTCCCGCCAGCCGGGCAGGAACTGGTCGCGCAGGCGGTCGTCCATCACCCCGAACCGGGCGTCGCGGAGCATCGCGTCGGCCTCGGCGTGGCCGGTCACCAGGTAGAAGACCGGACCGGCCTGGACCACCGGGCCGTGCGCACGCAGCCGTTCGTACGTCGGGTACGGGTCGACCCGTCCCGACGGTGACATGAGCAGCGCGAGGGCGTCGGCAGGGTCCACGGTCGGCCTCCCCAGGCATCGGAGGCCTTCATCATGCTCCGGTCCGCCCGATCGGGCGATCCCCCCGGGCGGCCGGCTCAGGCGCCGGTGCCCGGCTCCCCGGCCAGCACCGCGTCCCCGCCCAGCAGGGCGTGCTCGGGCAGCGGCAGCTGGAGGCCGTGCGCGGCCTCCCAGTCGTGGATCAGGCTGGGTCGGGCCTGGGCGGCGAAGAAGTCGACCGCGCTCAGCCCGCCGACCACCGGCTCGTCGACCTCGGCGACCAGGCGGGCGGGGACCAGCGGGAAGCCGCTCTGCAGGGCGGCGCTGAGCCGGCGGTGGCCGTCGACCACGAAGAAGTACTCACCGGTGTAGCCGATGGTCAGCGGCTCCAGGGCCTCGTCGCCGGACCCGGCCACCTCGCCCACGAACTCCGAGTCCCACAGCCCGCGCAGGGTGGCGATGTCCTCGGTCGGGTAGACCCGGGCCGGGTCGAGCAGCAGCAGCGGCTGGCCGTCACGGAGCACGTCCGCGCCGAGCCGCCCCTCGTAGACGTCGATGACGTGCTGGATCACCTGCTCCGGGGTGGCCCGGGTGGTGTCGCAGATCAGGTCGTAGTTGCGCAGCCGGGCCTTGTCGACGCCGTAACGCACGATGAACCGGCCGCGCTCGCTCTCGCTGCGCTCGCGGAGCTTGGCCTTCGCCTCCTCCATGGAGGTGTAGCTCTCCGCCGGGCCGGACGGGCGGGCCAGCACCCGCCGGGCCGCCTCGGTCGGCTCGGTGATCATGTGCACCTTGAGCGCGTCGGTGAAGAAGTGCCAGGCCAGCCGGGAGTCCATCACCAGGCTCTCGCCGGAGGCGGCGATGTCCCGCTGGAGCTGGTCGACGTAGCCGTCGACGGCCTGGTCCAGCTCGGCGTGCAGGTTGAGCTGGAGGGCGGTCATCTGCCGCTCCTGGGCCATCTGGCGGTAGAGGTCGCCGACGCTGACCCGGCGCAGCCCCAGCCGCTTGGCGATCTCGACGGAAACGGTGCTCTTGCCGCTGCCGAGATCACCGTTGAAGACGATCGACTGACGAACGGTCACGACTGGTCCACCCCTGATCACCGGCTGATTGACATCATCGAATC
The DNA here is from genome assembly GCF_053890995.1 of Micromonospora sp. I033. Classification (NCBI taxonomy): domain Bacteria; kingdom Bacillati; phylum Actinomycetota; class Actinomycetes; order Micromonosporales; family Micromonosporaceae; genus Micromonospora; species Micromonospora sp. I033. Next base: position 47,904 of record NZ_JBSSLX010000016.1, read on the forward strand.
CGCGTCGGCTCGACGCACTTCCGTTGCGCCGCGCCGCGCCCGGGAGCCGTCGTGCGCCTGGGCATGACGGGCGATGCTATCACGCGTCTTCCACCCATTTGCCGCACGAGGGGTGCGACAAACCCCAGCTCACGACCGTACGCGACGGCCCGGGCGCGCCCCGTCACGGGCGCCGGACGGGCTCAGAACAGGCTGAGCGGGTCGATCTGGAGCCGCACCGGGTCGGCCGCCTTGCGGGCGCTGCGCTGCCCGGCGGCCGCGTGCAGCGCCCCGGCCAGGGCGGCGGCCCGGGCCCGGGGCACCCGGACCAGCATCCGCTCCCGCCCCTCGTCGGCCGGCACCGGGCCGAGCACCTCCGCGCCGTCGGGCAGCCGGGTGCCGGCCAGCAGGTCCGCCACCGCGTCGGCCACACCGGTGACGCTGGCCATCCGCACCGCCGGCGGGAAGCCCAGCTCGCGGCGCTCGGCCAGCTCCCGGGTGGCGAACCAGGCGGAGTCCCAGCGCAGCAGCGCCTGCACCGGCGCGAGGGCGCCGTCGGCGACCACCACCACCCGGCCGCCGGCCGGCCCGGGCTGGGCCAGCGCGGCGGCGGCCAGCCAGCGGCGCAGCGCCTCCTCCCCGGCCCGCAGGTCGGCCCGGGTGAGCAGGGCCCACGAGTCCAGCAGCAGCACCGCCCCGTAGCCGTCCTCGGCGACCGGCTCCGCGCCGGGAGTGGCGATCACCAGGCCGGCGCCGGCCGGCACGGTGGCGAGCACCTCCTCCCGCCCGGAGGTGCGCACCGGCACCCCGGGAAACGCCCGGCCCAGCTCCTCGGCGGTCCGCCGGGCGCCGGTGACCGAGGCGCGCAGCCGCCGGCCGCCGCACTCCGGGCAGGCGTACGCGGCGGCGACCCGGCCGCACCAGCGGCAGGCGGGCACCCCCTCGGCCGACGGCAGGCCCAGCGGCCCGGCGCAGTGCGGGCAGCGGGCCGGGGCCCGGCAGTCGGCGCAGGCCACCGAGGGCAGGTAGCCGCGCCGGGGCACCTGCACCAGCACCGGCAGGTCCGCGCGGAGCGCGTCGCGGGCGGTGGTCCAGGCCAGGCTGGGCAGCCGGGCGGAGGCGGCCCCGGGGTCGCGGGCCAGGTGCGGGTCGTCCCCGGTCGGCGCGATCGCCGGCATCCGGGCCCGCACGGTCGCCCGGTCGGCGACCACCTCGCGGGCCCAGCCGGTCTCCACCAGCAACTGGGCCTCGGCGGTGCGGGCGTACCCGCCGACCAGGGCGGCGGCCCCGCCGAGCTGGGCCCGGGTGAGCAGCACCTCGCGGGCGTGCGGGTAGGGCGCCCGGGGCTCGGCGTGCAGGTCGTCGCCGTCGTCCCAGACCGCGACGAGGCCGAGCCGCTCGACCGGGGCGAACATGGCCGCCCGGGTGCCGATCACCACGGGCACGTCGCCGCGGCGGGCCGCGAGGAAGGCGCGGTAGCGGCGGGCCGGTCCGGCCGCGGCGGAGAGGCAGGCGTGCCGCCCGGGCCCGAGGACGGCGGTCAGGGCGGCGTCCAGGCGGTCCAGGTCCCGGGCGTCGGCCACCACGACCACGGCACCCCGGCCGCCGGCCACGGTCGCGGCGACGGCGTCGGCGTACCGGTCGGCCCAGTCCTCGCCGGGCAGCGCGGACCAGACGG
>NZ_JBSSLX010000017.1:0-49259 GCF_053890995.1 Micromonospora sp. I033
TGGCCCCGGCCGAGGCGGTCTTCATGGACGCCAAGATCGAGTCCGAGCTGGTGGACCTGCCCGAGGAGGAGGCCCGCGAGCTGCTGGAGTCGATCGGGCAGTCCGAGCCGGGGCTCGACCAGCTCGTCCGGGTCGGCTTCCGCACGCTCGGGCTCCAGACGTACCTGACGGCCGGCCCCAAGGAGGCGCGGGCCTGGACCGTCCCGGTGGGCGCGACCGCGCCGGAGGCCGCCGGGGTCATCCACAGCGACTTCCAGCGCGGCTTCATCAAGGCCGAGGTGGTCTCCTACGCCGACCTGGTCGAGGCCGGATCGATGGCGGCGGCGAAGGCCGCCGGCAAGGTCCGGATCGAGGGCAAGGAGTACGTCATGCAGGACGGCGACGTGGTGGAGTTCCGCTTCAACGTCTGAATCAGGCCCGTTCTCGCAGGTCAGGAGGGTGTGCCCTCGCTTCGGGGCACACCAGGGGCACAACCCCACGCCTCGTCGACCGCCCGACGGGTGCGCTCCTCCGAGTCCGGCATCAGATGCCCGTACGTGGACAGGACCAGGGCTTGAAGTGGTCGGACCGATCGGCGTCGAGGACCAGGCCGACGACCGCGCCACGGTGACCGCCCAGGTCCATGCGGTCTGGTGGAACGAACAGGTCAACCTCAGCGGTACAGCCCACCCGTGGCGGTTCGAGACTCGGCGAGACGCCGGCGGCTGGCGGGTGTGGGCGGCCGAGCTGCCCGCGTGGTGCGGTGTGCACGTCCGGGCAGACACCTGCCGCTGAGCGCTACCGGCAGGTAGCTGGGTGGGTTTCGAGTCACGCCTCTCGGGAATGGCGCCGCCATGCCGGACTCCAGGGAGGAGCGTGCGAAGAAGGCGGTGCGTGAGATTCATCGGGCCGCCACCCGGTATCGGGACGACGACCTGCACCGCGCGGCGGAAGAAATCAGCCGCATGGCTCGCGAGCTCGGACATGACCCCGGCCCGGTGGAGGATTGGCGGCCCTGCCCGGTGTGCGGGGCCGAGCCAGGTAGGCAGTGCATCAAACTGCCGGGGCACGACATGGTCGGCGGTGTGCATCCGGAGCGGACCAGGGAATAGAGGGCGACGACGACTATCTAGTGAGCCTGCCGGCGGTTGGACTCCTGCCGGACCGCCTCCGTGAGATCCCGCCAGGTGCCGGCCGAGGTCTTCATCATCCGGTCAACCATCGAACGGCAGCGGGTTCATCCGAGAAGTCGTACGAGACCTCCCGGCCTTCGTCGCCGCCCAGGCGGCCTCGCACTCGCCACAGCCGGCCGTCGGAGAGCAGCCAGATGTCCCGCCGGGCCATACGGCCCCACGACCCGTTCCACCAGCGTCCCCGTACCTCCACCGGCACTAATCTAGTCGAACAGGCGTACGAGTCAGCCGGCTTCCGGCGGTGTCGGGTCTCAGGACGTGCGTGACAAATCAGTCTCGGGACGTGGGTGACACTTCGGCTAGGCGGGTGGTGACGGCCGCTCGGGTGGGCGTCCTCGGGCGCGGATCGCGTCGGATACGGCGATTCCGGCCAGGACGAGGACTGGCGCTATGGCGACCAGCAGCGGCGGTAGGAAGAAGGCCGCAGGTGAGATGGCGGCGAGCAGGAGTACCCCGATCGGCCGACTCCGGGACACGCGGCTGAATACCGCGTACTCGACGGCGGCGCGTCCAACGAGGAACAGTGCGGGACCGCCGAGGAGGACGGCGGTCCAGGCCGGCTGGGGGTCGCCGGACGGGTGCTCGATGACGAGTTCGTTGCCAACGGCGATCGCGACGATGCTGGCGACCATGACCAGATGGACGTTTACCACCGTGATCAAGGCGCGGACTGGGTCGGGGGCGGCCGCGATGGCATCCGCCAGCAGTTCCCCGGTGCGGTGGATGTAGATCCGCCACAGCAACGCCGTGGTGGCGAACGCGATAACGACCGCGGCTCTGCGGTCGGGCTCGAAGCTGCTGCGGCTGGCGGTCAGCCCGGTGACCAGGATGAGCTCGCCGAGGGCGAGGATGAAGAACTGCTGGAAGCGTTCGGCCACGTGCGCGCCGGAGACCGCGAACTCGGCCTTCCGGGTGAACGCGCGACCCAGCCCCGGTGTGGGCAAGCCGAGTGCGAGTGCGCCGTACTCGATGGCTACCGCCAGCGCCCACAGCACTCCACGCGCCGTGTCGTGTGCGACAGCGCCGGCGATCCATGGCACTGCGGATACGCCGAACCAGAAGAGCGGTCGCGCGAAGGCGCCCCGCGCCTCGTGGCCTCGCACGACGAGCACGGCGCCGGCGTTGCGACTGATCTGGGCTGCGACGTATGCGATGGCGAAGGTCATGCCTTGGTCGCTGAACGCCTCGGGCGCCGTGATGGCCATCATCAGGGTGCCGAACATGGTCGCGATCACCAGCAGCTGTATCAGTGGCTGCTGTGGGTCCAATCTGTCGGTGAGCCCTGCCGTGTTGGCCCAAACGGCCCAGAGGGCGAGGAGCATCACCAGCGTCTGGAAGACGCCGGTCCAGCTGAGATTTTGCAGTAGTGCCTGTGACAGCTGTGCGAGTGCCAGGACGAACACGAGGTCGAAGAACAGTTCCAGGAACGTCGCCCGTGGTTTCCCGGATGGTCGCAGGAACTCGGCTGCCCTAGTCGTCATCCGCTCGCCCGTTTCTGCCGTTTCTGTGGTGCTTTGAGCAGTCGTACCACGCCCAAGCGCTGGTGGAGTGCGGATGGTCGGTGTGGCCAGAGGTCGAGCGGGTCGCGTTGCACGTGGAGGCGACGCTAGAGGCCAGCGCTTCCCTCGCTGCCCGGGCGGATCAGGCCGCCGAGCTTCGCTTAGGTGCCGGCCCGTGCTACAGGTGGCGGAGTGTCACCCAGGTCCTGATACGCAATCAGAACAGGCGGCGAGAAAGTGGAACGGAGCAATTTTGAGCATCACATGAAGGAGATTTTGGAGAAAAGGCGGGATCGGTTCTTGACCTCGGGTGACCTGAACTCTATTCGTAAGCTGGTCACGCCGAGCACGGGTTGGAAAGCCTTTAAGAAGGTCGGCAGAAGTTGGTTGCGAGGGCAGGCTATCGTAGCGTTCGATCGGATTGACGCTTACCTGCGCAGCCTTGGCATCTTCCTAGTGCCAGTTGGGGAGCTTGAAGGCTTTCATCCGGAAGTTCCGTCTGACAACAAGGCAGCCTGGCTAAGGCGAGTCCTCGAAGAGAAGAAGTACCTGGCATCGCCGGCGGCAAGGACTTACACGCAGGCCCTAGCGGAGAGCGTTTGGGCCCGCCAGAGCTAGTCTCTGCCGACACGCTGCCTCCTGCCCGCGGCTTGGTTGATGGCCCCGTCCGGCTGGTCCCCGCTAGGCGGATGGGGATGGTGCCTCTGGTGGGCCGCCGGCGGCTTTCCGGGCGTCGGCGAGGGCGACGCCGAGCAGCACGACGGCGGCGGCGAGGGCGGCCAGGAGGCAGCGAGAATGCAGCGCGCGCCTTGATCTGAGTTGGCTCCAATCGTCAATCAACGACGGCAAGCACCTGCGGGACGCCTCTGGCCGCCAACATGCGGCAGTAGCCGATAGCCTCGGTCCGCATCCCCCCGGCGGGGGTCGGTCTGGGGTGGCGGCGGAACGGCTGTCGACAGCAACGCTGACAGCAACGCGACCGGACGGCCGCACACTGACGAGCGCTGGTATGGACGAAGCTCCGCGGGTGCAGCCGTTGCCGGACGCGTGCGGACGCGACGCACAGAACTTGTAATCGAGATGTCGGAGTCAGGGGGAGTCAGCAGCGAGTCAGCAAACAGCCCGCTGCACGACGACAGTGGGCGCAACGAACAACGTAGCTACCGTGCGTAAGCGGGCGGGATGACACCCGTCGCCACTGGCTGACAATCACGACCAGGCTCCCCCCGGCGGGGGGCGTCCCTTTCTGGGCTGAGCATTGCGCCGCAGGTCATTGTCTAGCGGGGCGGTGACGGCAGTTCGGGTGGGCGTCCCTTGGCGCGGAGCCCGTCGGAGGTGGCGATGCCGGCTAGGACGACAGCAGCGGTGATGGCGACGGCCAGTGGCGGCAGCAGGATCATCGCTGGTGAGATGCCGGCGAGCACGAGTGCCCCGGTCAGCCGGGAGCGGGACACCCGGGCGAATACCGCGTACTCGAAGAGGGCGCGTCCGGCTAGGAACAGGACCGGTCCGCCGAGGATGACGCCGATCCAGGCCGAGTCGGTATGTCCGAAGGGATGCTCGATGACCAGCTCGAAGCCGACGGCGGCGGCGACGATGCCGGTCACCATGAGCAGGTGAGCGAGGATCGCCCGTCGGACGAGTCGGCCTGGCTCGGGAGCCGCCGCGATGGCATCGGGCAGCAGCTCGCCGGCTCGGTGGATGTAGATCCGCCAGAGCAGGGCGGTGGTGGCGAACGCCACTCCGAACGCGGCGGCGTGGCCTCCTGGGAGGTATTTGTTGCTGTAGGTGATACCGGTGACCAGGATCAACTCGCCGAGGGCGATGATGAAGAACTGCCGGTAGCGCTCGGACAGGTACTCGGCCACGACGGGCCACTCGGATGTCATGCGGCCAACCCACGGTGCGGGCCAGAGCAGCATGGCTCCCGCGAGGTCGATGGCTATCGCCAGCGTCCACAACACTCCACGTGTTGGACTCTCGGGAAAGGTCGTCCCGATGATCCACGGCACGGCGGATACCGCGAACCACAGGAGAACCGCCGTCGATCGGCGCTGCGCCTTGTGGCCGCGTAGGGCCGGCACGAGGACGAGGTGACGGCCGATATGGATCGCGACGTACGCGCCGGCGAAGGCCAGGTTCCGATTGCCGAACGCCTGGGGCACCGCGACCGCCATCACCAGGGCGCCGAACATGGTCCCGACGACCACCAGCTGGATCTCCGGGCGCGTCGGGTCGTACAGATCCGTTACCCACGCTGTGACGAACCAGACGATCAACAGGGCCAACAGCACCACCAGCGTCTGGCCGACTTCGGTGAGGATAACTCGCCGCTGGAAAGTTATGTCCGCGAGTAGCCGCTGTGAGACCCGGGTGAGCGCGAAGACGATCACCAGGTCGAAGAAGAGGTCCAGGAAGGTCGCCCGCTTTGGTTGCCCCGGTTTCCGCAGCAGCGCGGCCGCCCTGCTTGTCGTCATCAGAACGCCCGCTTCTACCAGTTGTGTTCGTGTCTAGGCAGTAATACCACCACTTCGGGGCGTCGATGCCGAAACAGGTGGGCGAAGGGGCCTGCAAGCAAGCCCGGACGAGGACAGCCGCCGGTCGCCGAGCGCTGACAGTCGCCCGAGGTCCCGGACGGGGACGTATCCGGACGACCTGCACAGATCTTGTAAGCGAACCGTCAGGCAGTGAGGCAGCAAGAAAGCAGCGCGACCCTTGATGGGGGCCGGACCCGAACGTCAACCGACGAGGCCCGGCACCTGCCCGCCAACGCGTGCCGGCACCAGCCAGCACCAGCCGACAGCTTGTGACCGGATCCCCCCGGCGGGGGTCAGCCCTCAACGGGCAGGGTGCGTCAGAAGCGGCGACCTGACATCAGTCGCTGACATCAACGGTGTTGGCTGAGGCCGGACGAGTACGGACGGCTGGCGCTCTGGAGCCGAACCCTGTGGACGTCAGCGGACCCTGCGACCTTTGCCGGAAGCGCCTTACAAGCGAGGGGTTGTGTAGGTCTGATTTACTGCTGGGATGCGTGGTCGCCTCCTCTACCTCGCTGTGCTCGCTGCGGGCGTGATGACGGCAGGGGCGGGCCTCATGGTCGCATTGGGGTACGTGGAGCAACCAGGGCCCTTCAACGAGGCGATATTAGGTGCGGTAGGCGGCGGCATGACGGGGGGAAGTTTCCGCCGTTGGAGGAAGTACCGCTCGCCGGGCTTGGGGCACACACGGGGCACAAGACAGCGTGAGACGTCGGCAACCAACCACCAACGACATGAGACCAAGACGGGGCATGGCCAGCGTGTCGAGTAGCCTGCCGCAGGTCACGCGAGCGCCCGTCTGAGTTCCGCTTCAACGTCTGACTCCGGCCTGTTCTCCGGCAGGCTGACCCGGACCACGGGAGCCGAATTCTCGGTCTTTGATCTCTGGCTCGGTCCTGCAACGATGCTGGCCATCGGAGGCGGCCGTGGGTGGACGTCTCGTGTGCTGACCGAGGAGCCGAGTTGCGTCTGCCCCGTGAGCCTCACCCGGTCGACCGGCCGGGCCTCGTCGTCTTCATGATCATAAGTGCCGGCCTTGGAGCGCTCGCGGCGAGCGGATGGAACGGCGATGGGGGTCGGTTCCAGCCGATCGCGGCAGTGCTCGCCGTTGTGCTGTTCGCGTGCTTCCTGATCTTGTTCGCGGTGTTCTGGGTTGGCTGGCTGATGCGTGGGCACGAGTTGTGGCGCGAGGAGCGGCGAGGGGCAAGAGGCGAGGACGGCGACTGAGCCGGCGGGAGCAGCGCTTAGATCACGTCTCTCCAGCGAAGGGCGTTCGCAGTGCTCCGGCGTGCCGACAGGAGTGCCATCGTGGTGTTCGTGAGCCTCACCGTGGGCGCGATCGCCGCGGCGACGGCGAGCCACGTCGGCCGCGATGGCCAGCCGACCGCGATCTGGATCACCTACTTGCCATTCCTGCTGCCGTTCGGCTTCCACTTCGGATGACGGCCGTCCGGGGGCGAAGTGAGCGCGGGCCCGCCGATGGGCTCTGTCGCACCGGGCGACGGACAAATCCCCGGACACGGGTGCCGCGTGCGGCTAGCGTGCACGGGCGACCCGCGACCGGAGGAGGGCTCGGAATGGCCGGTGGACTGATGCACGAGGACGAGGTGCGCACGGACAGCGCCCTGGTCCGACGGCGGATCGCCGGGCAGTTCCCGCAGTGGGCGGACCAACCGGTCACGCCCGTGCCCTCCGGCGGCACGGGCAACGCGATCTACCGGCTCGGTGACGAACTCGCGGTCCGGCTGCCCCGCATCGAAGCCGCGATCGACCAGGTCGAGTTCGAGCACGAATGGCTGCCGGTGCTCGCGAGGCACCTGCCGGTCCCGGTGCCGCAGCCGCGCGCCGTCGGCCGACCGGGCGAGGGCTATCCGTGGTCGTGGTCGGTCTACCGCTGGCTCGACGGCGGACATCCGACCGAGGGCAACACCGATCCGCGACGCTTCGCCGCCGACCTTGGCGAGGTGGTGGCCGGCCTGCGACGGGCGGACACCACCGGCGCCCGTGCCGGGTACCGCAGCGGGCCACTGAGCAGCCGCGACGCGTACCTGCGGGAGTGGACCGCGGCCGCCCACGGCACGGTCGACACCGACGCGGTCCTGTCGGTCTGGGAGGCGGCGCTGGCCGCCCCGGCCTGGGACGGTCCGCCCGTCTGGACACACGTGACCTGCTTGCGGGCAACGTCCTCGTCCGGAACGGCCGGCTCTGCGGCCTGATCGACTTCGGTGCGGCCGGCGTCGGCGACCCCGCCTGCGACGCCATGGCGGCGTGGACGCTCCTCGACGCCGACTCCCGCGCGGTGTTCCGCGAAACGGCCGGGTTCGACGACGCGACCTGGGCGCGCGGCAAGGGTTGGGCGCTGACCTTCATCAGCGCGCTGACCTACTACCGGGAGACCAACCCCACGATGTACGCCGTCGGCCGGCGGGCGGTGGGGGAGGTGCTGTCCGACCGCGCCTGAGTCGACGGGAAATGGTTGGGTGGGGCCGCGTTCGGGTTGGTAACGTGCCCGAGCCGTGACACCGGCACGAGGAGGTGAGACCCATGAACGTTGTACGCACGTGGGTGCTCCCCTCGTCGTCACGGTCAGGCGGTTGACGTAGGGGTCGCCGGGAGCGCCTCAACACCACGGCACTCCCGAAAGGCACCAACCCATGCATTCTGTGTGTTTCATTGCGGAGACCTCGTCGAACGGCGTCGTCGAACGCGATTTCCTCGTGGGCGAGGTCCCCGGCGTGCTCTGGTCGCCCGTATCCGGCTCCGATCACGCGCCCCTGGTGCTGATGGGTCACGGTGGCGGCCTGCACAAGAAGACGCCGGCACTCGTGGCCCGCGCCCACGACACCGTGACCACCTGGGGTTTCACCGTGGTCGCCATCGATGCGCCCGGACACGGCGACCGCCCGCGCACGGCCGAGGACGAGCTGGCCCGCGCCGAGTTCCGGCAGGCCCGGGCGGTTGGCGACACCGAGCGGTTCGAGTCGGTCAGTGTTCGCTACGTCACCTCGCTGGCGGAGCGTGCCGTACCGGAATGGCAGGCGACCCTGGACGCCCTCCAGGAACTGCCCGAGATCGGCACCGGAGCGCCGATCGGCTACGGCGGCGGAATATCGTTGGGCACCGCGATCGGGGTGCCGCTGACGGCGATCGAACCCCGGATCACCGCTGCCATCTTCGGTGGCGGGTTCTTCGTGTACGAGGCGCTGATCGAGGCGGCGCAACGGATCACCGTTCCGATCCAGTTCCTGCTCCCGTGGGACGACGAGCACGTCGACCGCCAGTCCGCTCTCGCGTTGTTCGACGCCTTCGCCTCGACGGAGAAGACGTTGCACGCCAACCCGGGTGACCATCGCACCATCCGCTGGGTCGGGGTCGACAACGAGTTCCTGGCCCGGCACCTCGTCCGGGCCGCCACGCGACCGGCCTGACCCGACCGGTACCGGCGTCCGGCACGGACACGGACGCCGGTACCGCCGGCACCTCGTCCTTCCTCGAAGCCGGCTTGCCCGCTGAGACCCGCCCTGAGCTGCGCCGCCGGGTCTTCCGGGGCGCGACATGTCAGGCTCCTCGGGTTTAGCCTGCCCGGGTGGCCGAATTCAATGCCGCCGATCTGCGCGGCTCCCGGTTCGAGCGGGTCGACCTCAGCGGCACCGAGTTCCGTGCCGTCGACCTGTCCGGCGCCCGGTTCCGTGGTGTCGACCTGAGCGGGGCCACCATGCGTGGCGTCGAGCTGGTCGGCGTCGACATCCACGGCGACATCGAGAATCTGACGATCAACGGCGTCGACGTCGGGCCGCTGGTCGAGGCGGAGCTGGACCGGCGGTATCCGGACCGGGCCCGGATGCGCCCGACCGACCCGGCCGGTTTCCGGGCGGCATGGGACATCCTCGAACGGCTCTGGGGTGAGACGGTCGAACGGGCGCGCCGGCTGCGGCCCGAGCTGCTGCACGAGTCGGTCGACGGCGAGTGGTCCTTCATCGAGACGCTGCGGCACCTGGTCTTCGCCACCGACGGGTGGGTCCGGCGGGCGATCCTCGGCGATCCGTCGCCGTGGGATCCCCTGGATCTGCCCTGGGACGAGATGCCGGACGTTCCCGGTGTGCCGCGCGACCGGGCGGCGCGGCCCTCACTCGACGCGGTGCTCGCGCTGCGCGACGACCGGATGTCGACCGTGCGCCAGATCATCGAGGCGCTGACCGACGAGTCGCTGGCCGCCCACACCGAGCCGGTCGACGGCCCCGGCTGGCCGCAGCCCCGCAGCTACCCGGTGCGCGAGTGCCTGCTGATCGTGCTCAACGAGGAGTGGGAGCACCGGCTGTACGCGCAGCGCGACCTGAACGCACTGGCGGCCCGCGGGGACGTGCTCAGAGCGTGATCCAGTAGCGCCGTGCCGGCCCCGGTTCGGTGTCCCGGGTGTCTTCGAGGACGCCACCCTGGCGCTCGATGGTCCGCGCCGAGGCGACGTTCCCGTCTGCGCAGATGACCAGCACCCGGTCCAGGCCGAGCCTTCGTGCCTCGTCGAGCATCCGGCCCAGCGCCCACGTGGCCAGGCCCCGCCGCCGGGCGGACGGTCGGATGCCGTAGCCGATGTGGCCGCTGACCCGCAGCAGGAAGTCGTCGAGTTCGTGCCGCAATGCGATCCCGCCGAGCACCCGGTCATCCTCGACGATCCACCGGTATGTGCACCGCACCTCGCCCGGATCCGGCGTCCGGTCGTCGGCCAGCCGGGCCACCCAGGCGGCGAACCCGGCGGGGGAGACCACCTCGTCCGTGGGGCGCAGCCCGAAGCCGTCCTCGTGGCGCCCGGGACCCCACTCGTCGTGCGCCGCCAGCCAGGCGGTGTGCATCCGGACGGTGGGTGCGATCAGCTCGGGCATCCGCCGACGATAGCGCCGGCCCTGGCCGGCCTCTGCGCCTGGCGCCCCGGGCGGTGGGCGCCGAGGTCCGCGAAGGCACCCGGGCCGTCCCTCCGCCGCCGCCCGGGAAAGCGGCTCTCTCAACCCTCGGTCGGTACGAGGACCCGGTCGTGCAGGGCGTCGCGGCAGCGCAGCAGTCGCGCGGTGATCTCGTCGAACAGCGCCGGGTCGGTCCGGCCGCCGCGCCACACCGCCCGCAGCGCGGCCTGGCCGACGGCCAGCTGGGTCGCCGCCCCCTCGACCAGGTTGGCGTACTCGTCGCGGATCGCCGGCGGGGCGGACCGCGCCGCCGCGCGGGCGGCGAGCAGCGGCGCCCCGGCCCGCGCGAAGATCTCGTCGGCGTCGGCGTCACCCGCGCCGAGCCGGGACAGCACGTGCTCCAGTTCGGTCGCCGCGACGGTCATCCGACCGACCGCGGCCAGCGTCTCCTCGGCCAGCTTCACCACGCCGCGACCCTACCGCCGTCCGGCCGGGCCGGGCGTCACCCCGCGGGCAGGGCGTCGTCCACTCCGGTCTCCCGGCGACCCAGGTGGACCGGGTCGCGACCGGAGAACACGTCCACGGCGGCCTTCACGCAGGCCCCGTACTCCCGGGTGGCGCTGATCCGCCAGCCCTGCCCGTAGCGTCGGGCGGTGTCGTCGCCCACCCCGTTGGCGGCCACGCCGAGGTGCCGGCAGACGGCCACGGCGCGGGGGAGGTGGAAGGACTGGGTCACCACGGTCGCCCGGTCCACGCCGAAGATGCGGCGGGCCCGCGCGCAGGAGTCGTAGGTGTCGAAGCCGGCGTGGTCCAGCACCACCTTCTCCGCCGGCACGCCCCGGTCGACCAGCCAGCGCCGCATCGCGTCGGGCTCGTCGTAGTCGTAGTTCATGTGGTCGCCGGAGACCAGGATGACCCGGACCTTGCCGGCGGCGTAGAGCCGCTGCGCGATCTCCAGCCGGGCGGCGAGGAACGGCGACGGGGTGCCGTCGGCCTCCACCATGGTGCCCAGGACCAGGGCCACCGGGGCCTCCGGCACGTCGGCCTCGGTGAAGAGGTGCCCCTCGGCGCCGCCGCGGACCCACGCCACGCTGGCCGCGGTGCCGGCGGCCAGCAGCGCCGCACCGGCGACGACCACCACCAGGACACGGCGGATCCGGCGTACGGTCGGTCTGCGGCTGGTGCACCATCCCCTGACCCGTGCGAATCGTCCCCGCATGCGGGCGATTCTGTCAGGCGGGAGAGCGCACCGGGTTCCCAGCGGCAGGAGGAGGACGACGATGGGGAAGCGGCATCCCGCGCTCGCGCGGCTCGACGTGCTCGTCGGACGGTGGACGGTGCAGCCGGAGGTCGAGGGTCTCGGTGCCGGCTGGACGGAGTTCGCCTGGGTGGAGGACGGCCGGTTCCTCCGCCAGTTCAGCGACGCGGAGCCGGTGCCGGAGACGGCGCCGCAGGCGTGGCGGGAGAACAACCCGCTGCCCACCACCCAGCTCGTCGGCCTGGACGACTCGGGGGAGGAGTTCACCGTGCTCTACGCCGACGCCCGCGGCGTGCACCGGGTCTACCGGATGACGTTCGCCGACGGCGTCTGGCGCATGTGGCGGGAGGCGCCCGGCTTCCACCAGCGGTTCATCGGGACACTGCGCGAGGACGGCGCCGCGATCGACGGCCGCTGGGAGCGGTCCACCGACGGCACTGACTGGGCGCTCGATTTCCGTCTGGCCTACCGCCGCTGATGCCTTCCGGCCGGGTCACCGCGCCGCGCGGGCGAGGACGATCAGTTCTCCGTCGTCGCTCGCGCCGGGCGGCTCCCCGGCCCAGCCGCCGAGCACCCGTTCGACGGTGAAGCCGGCCCCGGCGAGAGCCGCTCGCAGCTCCGCCTCGGTGCGGAAGCGCAGCGTGCCCGGCTGGCGCACCTCCGCCCCGTCGGGCAGCAGGTAGTGGTGCAGGAAGCTGACCAGGCCGTCGCGCACCGCGGTCAGCTCGGTCCAGGCGTCCACAGTCGTGCCGTCGGGCAGGGTGAGCCGGCGGCGGGAGTCGGCGGGGTTCCAGCGTTCCCAGCGTCGCGCGGCCGGGTCGCGGGAGTCGAACGCCAGCCGGCCGCCGTCGACCAGGGCCCGGCGTAGGTGGCGGAGGGTGCCCGCCCACGCCACGTCGTCCCGGATCTCCTGTGCCACGTGGCTGGTCAGCACGGCCACGTCGTACGCGGCGTCGGGCAGGTCGGCGGCGGTGCCCGGGATCCAGGTGACCCGGTCACCGCCGGGCCGTGCCCGGGCGGCGGCGAGCGATCCGGGCTCCGGGTCGACGCCGGTGACCCGCTGGCCGGCGGCGGCCAGGGCCACGGTGAGCCGTCCGGTGCCGCAGCCCAGGTCGAGGACCCGGGTCGGCGCCGCCCCGACGAAGCGGAGGAAGAAGTCGTCGTCGCGCCCCCACGCGTTGTCCGCGTCGTAGAGCGCCGCCGGCAGGTCGACCGGCACGTCAGGAGATGTGGTGGAGGATGACGTTGTGCACGTGGTGGGCCTTCTGCGCGCCCCGGAACTCCACCTCGTAGGTGTGCGTGCCGACGTGGACGGCGATCGCCCCGGTGGAGAAGAACGAGCCGCCCCACGATTTGTTGCTCACCACGCTCACGCTGGTGATCTTCGCGTACGGGATGCTGGTGATGGCGTACCGTTTCCCGACGAAGGAGCGGTCCTGGATGATGACCCGGCGGTCGGTCAGGCCGATGAACCCGGTGCCCGTGCCGATCGCGTCGTAGACGGCGATGATCTGCTCGCCGGGCAGGAGCCCGCTCTGGATCTGCTGGAACTGTTCCCTGCGGTCGTACGTCGGGTCGGCCATGTCCCCGACGGTAGGCGGGGCGCGCCAGCCGGCCGAAGCCCCGTGCACGACGGCGGCCCCGTCCAGCAGGACGGGGCCGCGGGAGGCGCGGGTCAGTGGTCGACGCGCGGGTCGTGGTCGCGGCTGCGGCTGCCGGCCTTGGCCAGGCCGCGGCTGATCAGGTAACCGACGGTCAGCAGGGTGATGTACCACCAGGCCTTGTCGGCGGCGAAGTAGTCGCCACCGTTGTTCGCGGCACCGTCGCCGACGGCGTTCGAGGCGATCAGGACGCCGATCACGGAGAGCAGGTAGACCGCCAGCTCGGTGGTCTTCCACGCCGGCTTGGTCTCCTCGCCGTGCCGGTGCAGGTGCCGGACGTCGCGGTCGACGTGAGCGGTGTGCGCGTGGTCGGTGGCCCGGTTGGTGGCCGCGGTGGGCGTCGTCATGGTCAGCTCCTCAGTCGGGTATCACGTAGTTCGTCCTCGAAGGGGGGTCATTGGCCCCCGGTGTCGGACTTGCTACCCCGACGGGATTACTTGCTAACCGGAAACTTTCAGGAACCTGTCAGAAGGCCGCTCAGGGGGCGGTGACCGCCCGGACCGCGTCCTCGATGCGCGCGGCCAGGAGAACCTCACCCTCGGTGAGCGGCTCGCCGTCGCCGTGGCCCACCCTGATCTGGGTGCGGTCGGCCCGGCGGCTGATCTCCGGGCGCAGGCGCAGCGCGTCGGCGACCACCGCGACCCGCTCGGTGAGCGCGGCGTGCTGGGTGTCGTCGAGGACGATCGTGCGGCGGATCTGTTCGCCCTCGCGGGTCCACCCGGACAGCAGGGCGAGGGCGTCACTGAGGTAGTCGTGCTTAGCCCGGCCGTTGAACAGCACGCGCATCACCGCACCTCCCAGGCGTCGTTGCCGGCTTGTGGCCAAATCGTCGCCATCCCGTGTCCCAGTCGACGCCCTCTAGTCTGTCGTCGCACAGATGGTGTGTCCACGCCCACACTTCCGTGTTCTGCTGACCTGACGGTCGACTCAGCTACCCAAACCGCCGATTGATCTGGCACGCTGGACGCCCGTGCGGACCGAACGGGTTAGCGGGAACGGGCAGGACCGACGAGAGCCGAGGGTTGTCGTCGGGGCGGCGATCATCGTGGACGGCAGGGTCCTGGGCTGCGCGCGCTCCGCGCCACCGGAGGTGGCCGGTCGCTGGGAGTTCCCCGGCGGCAAGGTGGAGCCCGGGGAGACCGAGACCGACGCGCTGGTCCGTGAGTGCGCCGAGGAACTCGGCGTCCGCGTGGAGATCGGCACGCGGCTCGGCCGCGACGTGCGGATGGCCCACGGCCGTTCCGTCCTGCGGGTGTACGTGGCCCGCCTCCTCCATGGCGACCAGCCCAAGGCCCTGGAGCACTCCGAGCTGCGCTGGCTCTCCGCCGCCGAACTCGACACGGTGCCCTGGCTGCCGGCCGACGTGCCGATCGTCGCCGCCCTGCGCCCGCTGCTCACCGACGCCTGAGCAACGGAAGCGGACGCGGGGGCGGAAACGGGACGGGGGCCGGCGGCATCCGCCGCGGCCCCCGTCGTTGTCGTCGTGTTGTTCAGTGCTTCGGCTCGTCCTGCTGCGGGTGGGCGAAGTTCAGGTGCTCCGGCGGCAGCGGGAAGGTCACGTCGTCACCGAACGGCGACGGCGCGGCGGCCCGGTCGAAGGTCAGTTCGGTCAGCGGCAGCTTGCCGTTGACGTCGACGGCGGGAGCGGTCGGGTGCGGCACCTCGCGGTGCCAGTTGACGCCCTGCTGCGCCTGCCGCTCGGCCGCCGTGTCGTGCGAGCCGCCGGCGTGCGAGTGCACCCCGCCGTGGGCGGCGGGGGCGGTCACGGCGCCGCTCGAATGCCCGCTGGTCACGCTGGTCTGAGGCACCTGACCCCTCCGGAAGATCTTGCTACCAAGCCACACAAGGGGATCGTACCTGCGGTCGACGACCCGCTCCTTCATGGGGATGATCCCGTTGTCGGTGATCTTGATGTGCTCGGGGCAGACCTCGGTGCAGCACTTGGTGATGTTGCAGAAGCCCAGTCCCATCTCGGACTGCGCGTACTCCTTGCGGTCGGTCTTCGCGTCGAGCGGGTGCATGTCCAGCTCGGCGGCCCGGATGAAGAACCGGGGACCGGAGAACGCCTGCTTGTTCTCCTCGTGGTCACGGATCACGTGGCAGACGTTCTGGCAGAGGAAGCACTCGATGCACTTGCGGAACTCCTGCGAGCGCTCAACGTCGACCTGCTGCATCCGGTAGTCGCCCGGGGCCACGTCGGCCGGCGGCGCGAACGCCGGGGTCTCCCGCGCCTTCTCGTAGTTGAACGAGACGTCGGTGACCAGGTCCCGGATGACCGGGAACGTGCGCAGCGGGGTGACCGTGACGGTCTCCCCCTCCTCGAACGTCGACATCCGCGTCATGCAGCTCAGCCGGGGCTTACCGTTGATCTCCATGGAGCAGGAGCCGCACTTGCCGGCCTTGCAGTTCCACCGGCACGCCAGGTCCGGCGCGTCGGTGGCCTGGAGCCGGTGGATCACGTCGAGGACGACCTCGCCCTCGTTGACCTCGACGGTGTAGTCCCGCAGTTCGCCGCCGTTCTCGTCGCCCCGCCAGATGCGGAAGGGTCGCTTCGCGCCCGGCTTGCCGGTCGCCTGCGTCTTGTCAGTTCCCATTCCTCAGCGCTCCTCCTCGGTGAGGGCGTCGAACTCGGCGAGTTCCCCATCGGTCAGGTACTTGGCCAGCTCGGCCCGGTCGAACAGCGAGATCAGCTCCGGGCGCATCTTCGGCAGCGGCTTGTGGCTCAGCCGGACCGTATCGCCGTCCAGCGAGCAGACCAGGTTCACCCGCCGCCACTTCGGGTCCATGGCCGGGTGGTCCTCCCGGGTGTGCCCGCCGCGCGACTCCTGCCGCTCCAGGGCGGCCTTCGCGGTGCACTCCGAGACCACCAGCATGTTGCGCAGGTCCAGGGCGAGGTGCCAGCCCGGGTTGTAGCGCCGGCCGCCGGCCGCGCTCACCTTGGCCACCCGCTCGCGCAGCTCGGCCAGCCGGCTCAGCGCGTCGACCAGCTCGCCCTCCCGCCGGATGATGCCGACCAGATCCCCCATCACCGCCTGGAGGTCCTGCTGGAGGACGTACGGGCTCTCGCCGGTGTCCCGCTGGAGCGGGGCGAGCGCCGTCTCCACGGCGGCCTCCACCGCCGCCACCGACACCGCCGGGCGCGCGGTGAGCTGGTCGGCGTACGAGGCGGCGTGGCCGCCCGCCCGCTTGCCGAAGACGAGCAGGTCCGACAGGGAGTTGCCGCCCAGCCGGTTGGAGCCGTGCATGCCGCCGGAGACCTCACCGGCGGCGAAGAGCCCGCGCACCGTGCCGTACGCCGCGCCGGAGTCCGGGTCCACCTCGACGCCGCCCATCACGTAGTGGCAGGTCGGGCCGACCTCCATCGGCTCCTTGGTGATGTCGACGTCGGCCAGCTCCTTGAACTGGTGGTACATCGAGGGCAGCCGGCGGCGGATCTCCTCGGCCGGCAGCCGGGAGGCGATGTCCAGGTAGACGCCGCCGGCCGGCGTGCCCCGACCGGCCTTGACCTCGCTGTTGATGGCGCGGGCGACCTCGTCGCGGGGAAGCAGCTCCGGCGGGCGCCGGTTGTTGTCCGGGTCCTTGTACCAGCGGTCCGCCTCGGCCTCGTTGTCCGCGTACTGCTTGCGGAACACGTCGGGGACGTAGTCGAACATGAACCGCTTGCCCTCGGAGTTCTTCAGCACGCCGCCGTCACCGCGGACCGACTCGGTGACCAGGATGCCCTTCACCGAGGGCGGCCAGACCATGCCGGTCGGGTGGAACTGGAGGAACTCCATGTTGATCAGCGTCGCCCCGGCGCGCAGCGCCAGCGCGTGACCGTCCCCGGTGTACTCCCAGGAGTTCGAGGTGACCTTGTAGGAGCGACCGACACCACCGGTCGCGAGGACCACGGCCGGGGCCTCGAAGAGGATGAACTCGCCGGACTCGCGGTAGTAGCCGAAGGCGCCGGCGACCCGGTCGTTGTCGAGCAGCAGTTCGGTGATGGTGGTCTCGGAGAAGACCTTGATCCGGGCCTCGTAGTCGCCGAACTCCCGCTTGTCCTCCTGCTGGAGCGAGACGATCTTCTGCTGGAGGGTGCGGATCAGCTCCAGGCCGGTGCGGTCGCCGACGTGCGCGAGCCGCGGGTACTCGTGGCCGCCGAAGTTCCGCTGGGAGATCTTCCCGTCCTTGGTGCGGTCGAAGAGCGCCCCGTACGTCTCCAGCTCCCAGATCCGCTGCGGCGACTCCTTCGCGTGCAGCTCGGCCATCCGGAAGTTGTTGAGGAACTTGCCGCCGCGCATGGTGTCCCGGAAGTGCACCTGCCAGTTGTCCCGGGAGTTCACGTTGCCCATGGCGGCCGCCGCGCCGCCCTCGGCCATCACCGTGTGGGCCTTGCCGAACAGCGACTTCGAGATGATGGCGGTCTTCTTGCCGGCCAGCCGGGCCTCGATCGCCGCGCGCAGGCCGGCGCCGCCGGCCCCGATCACGACGACGTCGTAGTGGTGTCGTTCGATTCGCGTCTCAGTCATGTCCAGGCTCTCAGTTGATGAACCGCAGGTCGTTGAACCAGCCGGCCGCCACCGCCATGACGTAGAAGTCGGTCAGCGCCAGGGTGCCGAGGGTGATCCAGGCGAGCTGCATGTGCCGGACGTTCAGCCAGGACACGCCCGTCCAGGCCCGGTAGCGCAGCGGGTGCTTGGAGAAGTGCTTGAGCCGCCCGCCGATGATGTGCCGGCAGGAGTGGCAGGAGATGGTGTACGCCCAGAGCATCACCACGTTGACCAGCAGCACCAGGTTGCCCAGGCCGAAGCCGAAGCCCTTGGGCGAGTGGAACGCGTAGATCGCGTCGTACGTGTTGATGATCGAGATGATCGCGGCAGCGTAGAAGAAGTAGCGGTGCAGGTTCTGGCCGAGCAGCGGGAACCGGGTCTCCCCGCCGTACGCCTGGTGCCCGTCCGGCACGGCGCAGGCCGGCGGCGACAGCCAGAACGACCGGTAGTACGCCTTGCGGTAGTAGTAGCAGGTGAGCCGGAACAGCAGCAGGAACGGCAGGGTCAGCGCCGCGTCCGGAATGATCCACCAGCCCGGCAGGAAGCTGCCGAAGTGCGAGGAGCCCTCGACGCACCGCTCGGTGACGCAGGGGGAGTAGAACGGCGTCAGGTAGTGGTACTGGTCCACCCAGTACCACTTGTGCATGAAGACCCGGACCGTCGCGTAGATGACCCAGGCGCTGAGCCCGACGACGGTGATCAGTGGCGCGAGCCACCAGCGGTCGGTCCGCAACGTCTTGGCCGCGATCGCGGCGCGCCCGCGCGCTCCCCGCGGCCTCGTTGCCGTTGATGTCATTAGTCGTCTCCCTGACGGCGCCCTCGCGGGGGCGGCGGATCACACCTTCCGTACCGGTCAGCGGACCGGCGAGACCGCGTCCACTGCCACGTCTTGCGCACACCAACGACCGCACCGGCGAACCGGCGCAGCTAAGTGACACACGTTACGCCGATCTTCGCGGCCCGGCCGCGCAACGCAGTGTCCCGTGTGTCCCGGAGGTTGGAAAGACCCGGACCAAGATCAATATCTTGGACCGTCAGCCGGACGCGCCGCCGGTGAAGTTCCAGGACGCCAACCGCAGCGCCGGGGTCTCCCACCAGAAGCCGTCCACCCGGTCCGGTTGGCGGGCCGGCGCCCGGCCGAGGCCCAGCACCCGACCCGGGCCCATCGCCCGCGGGTACGACTCGGTGAACCGGAAGTCGCGCACCGCCCGCGTGGGCACCCCGTCCTCCACCAGCCAGACGCCGTTGCGGGTCAGCCCGGTGACGACCAGTTGCTTCGGGTCGAGCACCCGGGTGTACCAGAAGTCGCTGACCAGCAGGCCCCGGGTCATGCCGGCGACCAGCGCGGCGGTGTCCGGGTCGGCCACCGCGCCGGTCACCCCGGCGCTGAGCTGCCCGGCGGCGACCTCCGCCGGGTCGCCGGCCGGCAGCAGGCGGACGTTGCGCGGGAGCGGGCCGAAGGTCGACGCGCCGACCATCCCGTGCCCGGTGGACCCGGTGCCCGCCTCGGCGCCGCTGCGCCGGTCGTGCGCCACGGCTTCGGTGATGCCCGCCTCGACCAGGGTCAGCGCCCGGCGGGGCGTGCCCTCCAGGTCGTACGGCAGGCCGGAGGCGTGCAGCGGGTCGTCCACCAGGGTCACCGCCGGGTCGAACTGGGCCGTGCCCGGCTCGGCGAAGGACTGCCGCTCGGCGTACCGCTTGCCGTTGAAGCCGTACCAGGCGAGGTTCTGCAGGAGGTCGGCCACGGCGGCCGGTTCGAGCACCACCTCGTAGCGCCCCGGGGGCAGCTCGACCGGGTCGGCCGCGGCCCGCGCCTTCGCCGCCGCCCGGGCGCCCAGGGCCGCGCCGTCGAGGTCGGCCAGCCGGTCCGCGCAGTGCCGGGCCACCCCGTCGGCGCCGCCGGTGCGGGCGATGCCGTCCATCGCCGCCTCGGCCGACCGCCCCACCGCCCAGTGCCCGGCCGAGTTGGCGAACGCCCCCGACCGGTGGGCCGTGCGGCAGTAGCCGGCGGCCTCCAGCCCCTCGACCGCGTCCACGAAGGCGCGTACCCGGGCGGCCCGCTCGTCGGGTGAGGCGGCCGCGGTGGCCTCGTCGACGGCCGCGCCGGACGGGACCGGCGCCGGCGGGGTGAGCCCCGGCCAGGCCGGGTCGGGCGGGCCGAGCCGGGCCGCGGTCAGGGTCCGCTCGACCAGCGCGGTCAGCCCGTCGGGGTCGACCAGGCTGCCGCTGCCCGCGGCCGTGCGCCCGTCGGCGTGCAGCCGGAGGCGGACCGTGGTGACGGACTCGGCGACGTTCTGGTGGATGAACGAGTTGGCGAACCGGGTCAGTGCCAGGTCGGCCCGGCTCACCACCACCTCGGCCTGGGCGTCCGGCCCGGCCAGCCGCCGGACCAGCTCCACCACCCGGCCGGCGAGGTCCAGCTCGCTCATGCCCGCACCCCCACCCGGACGTTGCGGAAGCGGGCCGGGGCGGCCGGATGGCCGGTGTGCCCGGTCTGACCGGGCTGCCCCTTGCCGCAGTTCGGCGTGCCCCACGGCACGATCTCGGAGGAGAGCATGTCCATCGAGCGCCAGAAGACCGGCCCGATCCCGGTGTAGGTGGGGTTGCGCAGCATCCGCCCCCGGCGGCCCTTCTTCACCTCCCAGCCGACCTCGCAGCCGAACTGGAAGTTGAGCCGCTTGTCGTCGATCGACCAGGAGCGGTTGAGGTCCATCAGCACCCCGTCGTCGGTGGCGGCGATGATCTCGTCGAGCGTGTGCGGGCCCGGTTCCAGACCCACGTTGGTCATCCGCACCATCGGCAGCCGGGCCCAGCCGTCCGCCCGTACGCTGCCGCCGTGGTCGAGGCCGGCGACGGCGGCCGAGTCCCGGCCGGCGAGCACCCCCACCCAGCGTCCCTCGCGGACCGCGTCCCGCCGGACCGCGGGGGAGCCCTCGTCGTCGAAGCCGAAGCTGCCGAGCGCGCCGGGGATGGTCGGGTCGATGGTGACGTTCATCAGCTCGGAGCCGTAGCGCAGCGTGCCGAGCCGGGTCAGGTCCAGCCAGGACGTGCCGGCGAAGGCCGCCTCCCAGCCGAGGATCCGGTCGAGCTCGATGGCGTGCCCGACCGACTCGTGGATCTGGAGGGCGAGTTGCTCGCCGCCGAGGATCAGGTCGGTCTCGCCGGACGGGCACTCGGGGGCGGTGAGCAGTTCCCGGGACTCCTCGGCGATCCGGGCGGCGTGCGCGGCCAGGTCGAGCGAGGTGACCAGCTCCCAGCCGGTGGTGCCGTACTGGCCGCGGTAGCTCGGGTAGGACCGGCGCTGGGTCTCGCCGTCGCCGATCGAGGTGGCCGAGATGCCGCCGCCGCACTCCCGGATGCGCTGGTCGATGCGGTGCCCCTCGCTGGAGACGAACCACTTGGCGGTGTCCCAGATCTGGTAGAGCCCCTCGGCCAGGTCGGCCCCGTGCTCCCGCATCGTCGCGGTGGCGCGGACCAGCAGGTCGCCCTTGTCGGAGAGCGGCACGCCGAGCGGGTCGACCGCGCAGGCCGACGCCCAGCTCGCCACCGTCGCCTCGACCGGGACCAGGTCGATCGCCGGACCGGGAACCCGCGCGCTCGCGGTGGCGATCGCCGCGGCGCGCCGGCCGGCGTCGCGGGCCGCGGCGTCCGACAGCTCGGGTACGGCGTGGAAGCCCCAGCTCGACCCGACGAGGGCGCGCACGCCCAGCCCGATGCTCTCGTCCTGGGTCAGCTCCTCGATGTCCCCGTTGCGGGCCGACATCGACTCGTAGCGGCGGTGCATCACCCGGGCGTCCGCGTACCGGGCTCCCGCGTCGAGGGCGGCCTGGACGGCGGCGCTCGCCGCGTCGAATCCGGTCATGCGCCCGACCCTAGGCGACCTCGCCGACATCCGTCAGGGGACGAGATCCTCCGGCCGGATCGTCGCCCGGACGGGCTCGGTCAGCGCCAACAACGCACCCGGCTCGTCCGGCGTGCTCGCCAACGGTGGGCGTGAATCTCCAGGATGAGGGCTGTTCAGACCGGAAACTCAGTCGTTACTCTCAGGTCGCTGACAGGCCGCCGCTTGTAGCTTATTTTCGCCTCCAGAAGTTTGCTGTAGGTTCTCTTCGTCACTGAGGGAGGCGGTCATGGGCAGGTCGGAGTCGGTGCCGTCCGGGGAGCCGGACCGCCCCGAGGTGCCGGAACAGCGCCCCGGCGAGAGCCCCTATCTGCAGGTCCGGGACCTGCGGGTGCGGTTCGACACCGAGGACGGCGTGGTGAAGGCCGTGGACGGGGTCTCCTTCGCCGTCGAGCGGGGTCGCACCCTGGGCATCGTCGGGGAGTCGGGTTCGGGGAAGAGCGTCACGTCGCTGGCGATCCTCGGGTTGCACAACGCCAAGCGGGCCACCATCACGGGGGAGATCTCGGTGGGTGGCCGGCAGTTGGTCGGCATGCCGGAGGAGGAGGTCCGGCGGCTGCGGGGCCGGGACATGGCGATGATCTTCCAGGACCCGCTGTCCGCGCTGCACCCGTACTACACGGTCGGGAAGCAGATCGCCGAGGCGTACCGGGTGCACCACCCGAGGGCCGGGAAGCGGGAGGCCCGGACCCGGGCCGTGGACATGCTGGGCCGGGTGGGGATCCCGCAGCCCGGGAAGCGGTTCGACCAGTATCCGCACGAGTTCTCCGGGGGTATGCGGCAGCGCGCGATGATCGCGATGGCGCTGGTCAACGACCCGGACCTGCTGATCGCCGACGAGCCGACCACCGCCCTGGACGTGACGGTGCAGGCGCAGATCCTGGACCTGCTCAGCGACCTCCAGGAGGAGTTCCGGTCGGCGATCATCCTGATCACCCACGACCTGGGTGTGGTGTCGCAGGTGGCCGACGACGTCCTGGTCATGTACGGGGGCCGGGCGGTCGAGCACGGCAGTGTGGAGCAGGTGTTGCGGCGGCCGCAGCATCCGTACACCTGGGGGTTGTTGTCGAGCGTGCCGTCGCTGCACGGTGACGCGGACGCGGACCTGTTGCCGATCGCGGGCAACCCGCCGTCGTTGATCAATCTGCCGCCGGGGTGCGCGTTCCACCCGCGCTGCCGCTACGCCGGCCGCAACGGCGACCGCTCCCGCACCGAGGTGCCCGAGCTGCGGGCGGCCGGGGAGGCGGGGCACCTGGTCGCCTGCCACCTGCCGGCGGAGGAGCGCACCCGGCTCTACCAGCAGGACATCGCCCAGGTGGGAGTGGCCCGATGAGCACCGAGACCGAGCCGCTGCTGCGCGTGCGGGGGCTGACGAAGCACTTCCCGGTGCGGGAGGGCTTCCGCGCCAAGGGGGCCGTGCGGGCGGTCGACGGCCTGGACTTCGACGTGCGGCCGGGGGAGACCCTGGGCCTGGTCGGGGAGTCGGGCTGTGGGAAGACCACCACGGGCCGGATGCTGGTGCGGCTGCTGGAACCGACCGCCGGCAGCATCGAGTTCGACGGGCGGGACATCACCCACGCCCGCCGGGGCCAGTTGCGGCCGCTGCGGCAGGACCTGCAGATCATCTTCCAGGACCCGTACGCCTCGCTGAACCCCCGGCACACCGTCGGGCGGATCGTGGCCATGCCGCTGCAGGTCAACGGCATCAACCCGCCCGGCGGCACCAAGAAGCGCGTCCAGGAACTCCTGGAACTGGTCGGGTTGAACCCGGAGCACTACAACCGGTACCCGCACGAGTTCTCCGGCGGCCAGCGGCAGCGCATCGGCATCGCCCGCGCCCTGGCCCTGCGGCCCAAGCTCATCGTCGCGGACGAGCCGGTCTCCGCCCTCGACGTCTCCATCCAGGCCCAGGTCATCAACCTCCTGCGCGACCTGCAACGCGACCTCGACCTGGCCTTCGTCTTCATCGCCCACGACCTCGCCGTGGTGCGGCACTTCTGCCACCGCGTCGCCGTCATGTACCTCGGCAAGATCGTCGAGATCGGCGACCGCGACGACATCTACCAGCGCCCGCAGCACCCCTACACCCGGGCCCTGCTGTCGGCCATCCCCGACGTCACCACCCTCGGGCCCGCCGGCCGGATCCGGCTCACCGGTGACGTGCCCACGCCGCTCAACCCACCGTCCGGCTGCCGCTTCCGCACCCGCTGCTGGAAGGCGCAGGAGCGGTGCGCCACCGAGGAACCGGCGCTGGTCACCCGGGACGGCGGCGGCCAGCTGGCCGCCTGCCACTATCCGGAGAGCGGACCGATCGGCGTCGCGACCAGCGAGCCTCTGGAGGTGTCGCAATGAGCCTGTCCCCGGTCGAGGGCGCGGCGCGGGCCGATCTGGAGCCGGCCGCCGACCCCGTGAAGCCCGACGAGCAGGGCATCGTCGGCCGGTCACCCGGCCAACTCGCCTGGGCCCGGCTGCGCCGGGACCGCACGGCCATGGTCAGCGGCGCCGTGCTGGTGCTCTTCGTCGTGCTGGCGCTCGCCGCGCCGCTGATCTCCAGGCTGTACGGGGTGGGCCCGAACGAGCAGTTCCAGCACCTCCTGGACGGCAACGGCATGCCGCTGGGCTACGTCGGCGGGATCACCGGCGACCACTGGTTCGGGCTGGAGCCGCGGCTCGGCCGGGACATCTTCATCCGCATGATCTACGGCATGCGGACGTCGCTGTTCATCGCGTTCGCGGCCGCCCTGGTGACCACCGCGATCGGGGTGGTGGCCGGCATCCTCGCCGGCTTCCTCGGCGGGATCGTCGACACGGTGATCAGCTGGATCACCGACGTGGCGCTGGCCCTGCCCTTCCTCATCTTCGCCCTCGCCGTGGTGCCGACCGTGGGGCTGCGCTTCTACGGCCCGCGGGAGGAGGTGCCGCCGGCGTTCCAGGTGACCGTGCTCATCGGCATCTTCGCCGCGTTCGGCTGGACGAGCACCGCCCGGCTGGTCCGCGGTCAGGTGATCTCGCTGCGCGAACGGGAGTTCGTGGAGGCCGCCAGGGCCAGCGGCGCCGGGCTGGGGCACATGCTGTTCCGGCAGCTCCTGCCCAACCTCTGGGCGCCGATCCTGGTCGCGTTCTCGCTCGCCGTGCCGTCGTACATCACCGGTGAGGCGGCGCTGTCCTTCCTCGGCATCGGCATCCTCGAACCCACCGCCGACTTCGGCCGGATGATCTTCCAGAGCATCCCGTACCTGCAGACCGACCCGGCGTACGTGTT
This sequence comes from Micromonospora sp. I033, assembly GCF_053890995.1. Classification (NCBI taxonomy): domain Bacteria; kingdom Bacillati; phylum Actinomycetota; class Actinomycetes; order Micromonosporales; family Micromonosporaceae; genus Micromonospora; species Micromonospora sp. I033. The sequence goes on from NZ_JBSSLX010000017.1 coordinate 24,715, forward strand.
CTTCCCCGGCGTCACGATCTTCATCCTCGTGCTCGCCTTCAACCTGCTCGGCGACGCGCTGCGTGACGCGCTCGACCCGAAGTCGTCCCGGTAGGGGTGGAGCCTCATGACCCGATTCCTGGTACGCCGACTGCTCACCGCGGTCCTCACCCTCTTCGCGGTGAGCGTGCTCAGCTTCCTCATGTTCTTCGGCCTGCCCCGCGACCCGGTCAGCGGCATGTGCCCGAAGAACTGCAACGCCGAACGGATGGAGCGGGTCCGCGAGGAACTGGGCCTGCGTGACCCGCTGCCCGAGCAGTACGCCAACTACATGAAGGGCATCGTCACGGGTCGGGACCTGGGCAGCTCCCAGGGCGGCCGGTGCGACGCCCCCTGCCTCGGCTACTCCTACGTCAACAGCGAGGCGGTCACCGACACCCTGACCCGGGTGCTCCCGGTGACGCTGAGCATCGTCATCCCGGCGGCGGTGCTCTGGCTGGTGCTCGGCGTCGGGCTGGGCATGATCTCGGCGCTGAGGCGGGGCACCCTGCTGGACCGGCTGGCCATCGGCTTCTCGCTGGCCGGCGCCTCGATGCAGCTCTACTTCGTCGGCGCGGTGCTGCTCCTGATCTTCACCTACAACCTGCGGATCACGCCGACACCCGGCTACACCTCCATCTTCGACAATCCGGTGAAGTGGGCCAGCGGGCTCGTCCTCGCCTGGGTCTGCCTGGCCTTCCTCTTCTCGGCGATCTACGCCCGGCTCTCCCGGGCCCAGATGCTGGAGACGCTCTCCGAGGACTTCGTCCGCACCGCGCGGGCCAAGGGCCTGGCCAAACCCAAGGTGTACGGCCGGCACGCGCTGCGCGCGGCGATCACGCCGATCGTCACCATCGCCGGCCTGGACGTGGGCAGTGCGCTGGGCGGCACGGTCATCACCGAGACCACCTTCGGCATCCAGGGACTCGGCCGCACCGCGGTGGACGCGGTCAAGAGCGGTGACCTGCCGACCATCATGGCCACCGTGCTGATCTCGGCGGTCTTCATCGTGGTCGCCAACATCGTGGTCGACCTGCTCTATGCCGCCATCGACCCCCGGGTCCGGTTGCGATAGCGCAACGGCGCCCGGCAGGGCGTGGAGAAATCCACCGCTCTCTGTTACACAAACCGTAGTTTTCCTACGTCGTCTGACGAGGCTCCGGATAGGGAGGAGGCGCAGATGCGCCTGAAGAGGGCAGCCGCCACGGGCGGCGCGCTCGCACTGCTCGTGGTGATGGGGGCGTGCAGCGAGAACAAGGGCACCGACGGCGACTCCGGCGAGACCCGGGTGCAGAGCGGCTCCATCGCCACCGACCCGAAGGACTCGATGGGGCCGGCCGCCGAGGTGCCGGGCGCGGCCAAGGGCGGGACCTTCCGGGTGATCCGGGAGACCAAGATCTCGCACCTCGACCCGCAGCGGGTCTACTCGTTCGCCGGCCTGATGAACGCCCCGCTCTACAGCCGCTTCCTGACCACGTTCAAGGACGACGGCTCGGGCAAGGTGACCCTGGTCGGCGACCTCGCCGAGACCCCGGGCACCGACGTCAACAAGGACTGCAAGGTCTGGGAATTCAAGATCAAGGACGGGGTGAAGTTCGAGGACGGCAGCCCGATCACCTCCAAGGAGATCGCGTACGGCATCGCCCGCTCCTTCGACCCGGACCTGACCGGCGGCCCGACCTACCTGCAGGAGTGGCTCGCCAACGACCCGCAGTACGACACCAAGTGGGACTTCAAGGCGAACAAGACCTCGCTGCCGCCGGGCCTGACCACGCCGGACGCGAAGACGCTCAAGTTCGAGTTCGCCAAGCCGCACTGTGACCTGCCGTTCGCGGCGTCCCTGCCGTACACCGCGCCGCTGAAGGCCGACAAGGACACCGGCGTCAACCTGGACAACCAGCCGTTCTCCTCCGGGCCCTACAAGATCACCAAGAACACCGCCGGTGTCGAGCTGGTGATGGAGCGGAACGAGAACTGGGACCCGAAGACCGACCCGGTGCGCCACGCGTACCCCGACAAGATCGTCTGGAACTACGGCCCGGACGCCGAGGCGGGCGCCAACCGGGTGATCTCCGACAACGGCGACGACCAGTCGGCGCTGGCCTGGAACGGTGTGCCGTCGGCGCTTGTCGCCCGGGTCACCGGCGACGCGTCGCTCAAGGACCGCTCGGTGCGCGGCCAGACCCCCAGCCTGTGGCGGCTGACCATCAACACCCAGCGGGTCACCGACCTGTCGGTGCGCCAGGCGCTCAACTACGCGATCGACCGGGACGGCTTCGTCAAGGCGTACGGCGGTGAGGCCTCCGCCAAGGCGGTCACCACGCTGATGCCGCCGTCGACCATCGGCTGGGAGAACTACGACGCCTACCCGGCCGGCCCGAGCGGCAACGTCGAGAAGGCCAAGGAGCTGCTCGCCGGCAAGACCCCGGAGCTGGTGCTCGGCATCAGCGACGACTCGCCGGAGCTGGCCACCCAGCTCAAGGCCAACCTGGAGAAGGCCGGCTTCAAGATCACGGTGAAGACCATCCCGACCGACGCCAAGCTCGACGAGACCAGCAAGAAGAACAACCCGTACGACCTCTGGACCGACCAGTGGGCGGCGGACTGGCCGAGCGGCGCGGCGATCCTGCCGGTGCTCTTCGACGGTCGCACCATCAAGGCCGAGAGCAACAGCAACACCTCGTACGTGAACAGCGACGAGATCAACAAGGAGTTCGACCGCATCCTCGCCATGCCCGCCGGTGAGCAGGGCAAGGAGTGGGCCAAGCTCGACAAGCGGATCATGACCGAGCTGGCCCCGGCCGTGCCGCTCTTCGTCGAGCAGGGCTACTACCTGCACGGCTCCAAGGTGGGCGGGATCTACCTGTCCAGCATCTTCGGCTACCCCGCCTTCACGAACGTCTACGTGAAGCAGTGACGGCCTGAGCGCGCGGGGCCCCGGTCCGATCCGGCCGGGGCCCTCGCGCGTTCACAGGTGCCGGCGGACGAAGTCCAACTCCAGCCGGAGCAGCCGCTCGGCCACCCCGCCGGCGGCCATGTGGCTGGCCCCGGTGAGCGGCAGCACGGCGTGCGGCCGGCCCGCGGCCAGCAGCGCCGCCGAGAGCCGCAGCGTGTGCGCGGCCAGCACGTTGTCGTCGACCAGGCCGTGCACCAGCAGCATCGGCCGGGCCTGCGCCGGGTCGCCGACCGGCTCGGCGGCCAGCTCGACCAGCGAGTGGTGGGCGTAGACGTCCATCCCGTCGTCCGGCATGCCCAGGTAGCGCTCGGTGTAGGCGGTGTCGTACAGCGTCCAGTCGGTGACCGGCGCGCCGACGACCGCGCACCGGAACAGCTCCGGGTGGCGCAGCACCGCCAGCCCGGCCAGCCAGCCGCCGAACGACCAGCCGCGCACCGCCACCCGCTCCAGGTCCAGGTCCGGGTGCTTGCCGGCGAGTGCGGTCAGCGCGTCCACCTGGTCGGTCAGGATCACGTCGGCCACGCGCCGGTGGATGGCCTTCTCGAAGGAGGGGGCGATGCCCGGGGTGCCCCGGTTGTCGATGGTCACCACCGCGAAGCCCTGCTCGGCCCACCACTGCCGCTCCAGCCAGGCCCCCCGCGCGGCGATCACCTCCTGGTGGCCCGGGCCGCCGTAGATGTCCAGCAGCACCGGCAGCTTCGTGCCCTTGACGTGCTCCCCGGGATAGAGGACCGCGCTCGGCAGCCGCCGGTCGGTCACCCGGACCAGCGTCGGCCGCGGCGCGTACGGCGGCGTCGCGGCGCGCGAGGCCAGCTCACCAACCTCGCGGTCGCCGTGCCACACCCGCCACCGGGTGCCCGGGTGCTCCAGCGAGGCCACGCCCACCGCCAGCGTGCTGCCGCCGATCGCGGCGGTGTGCCAGCCCGGGTCGCTGCCCATCCGGCGGGCGTCCACCCCGCCGCCGATCGCCGTCCGCACCCGGTAGAGGTGGCGCTGGCTCGGCTCGCCCTCGCTCGCCTCGACCAGCAGGTCCGCCGCCGAGTTCGGGCCGGCGGGCAGCCGGCCCACCACCCGCCGCACGTAGAGCGAGGGCGGGGTGAGCAGGGTGCCGTCGGCGAACAGGCAGCGGGCGTCGTAGCCGTCGTGGGCCAGCTCGCCGCCGACCAGCACCCGCCCGTCGGGCAGGTATGCCGGGGTGCCCGGGATCGGCTCCACCCAGCGCGGGTCGGCCAGTTCCGCGTGCACCTGCGTCTCCCCGGTGCGCGGGTCCACGGCCAGCACCAGCCCGTGCTGCTGCGACCGGCGCAGCACGGTGATCAGCGGGCCGCCGTCCGCCCAGTCCACCGACGTCAGGTACGGGTAGGTCTCCCGGTCCCAGTGCACGTCGACCCAGCCGCCGTCGAGGTCCAGCAGGTGCAGGCTGACCTCCGCGTTCGGCCCACCCGACCGGGGGTACGCGACGGTGGTCGGCGGGCTCGCCGGGTCGGCCGGGTCGTGCAGGTGCCAGCGGTCCAGCCGGGACTCGTCCACCCGGGCGGCCAGCACCGAGCGCCCGTCCGGGGCCCACCAGTAGCCGCGGAACCGGCTGAACTCCTCGGCCGCGATGTGCTCGGCCAGCCCCCAGGTCACCCCGCTGTCCTCGCCGGCGAGCAGGTTGTCCGTGCCGTCCGGCTCGACCACCCGAAGCTGGCCGCGGCGTACCCCCTCGGCGGCGTCGGTGACGTAGGCCAGCCGCGCGCCGGTCGGGTCGGGACGCGGGTCGATCACCGGGCCGACGGCCGTCACCTCGACCACGTCGCGGTGCACCAGGTCGGCCCGGAACAACCGGCCGGCCAGCGCGAACGCGGCCACCCGGCCGGCGCCGTCCAGGGCGTACGAGCCGATGCCGGCGGCGCTGAGCCGCAGCCGCTCGCGCAGCGCCCGCTCGCCCGGCGCCAGCTCGGCCGGCTCGCCGTCGGTGCCGAGCAGCACCGCCGGATCGGCGACGAGGTGCTCCTCGCCGGAGGCGACGTCGAGCAGCCAGAGCGCGTCGGCGGGGTCCTCCGGACCCGACGAGCGCAGGAAGACGACCCGGGAACCATCGTCGGCGACGGAGACGGCGCGCGGCGCCCCGTGGCTGAACCGACGGGTGCGGGCGGCCAGCTCGGGAAAGTCCACGCCTGTAGAGAGTAGGCGCGCGCCGGGCGTGATGTGGCCGACCTGGGCGGACGCGTAAGCATCGGGCGGGGAGGACCGCCAGTTAGAGTGACGGGCGTGACGACGCTGCCCGACCGACGCCTGCTGCTGGTCCACGCGCACCCCGACGACGAGTCGATCGGCACCGGCGCGACGATGGCGCACTACGCCGCCACCGGCGCCCACGTCACGCTGGTGACCTGCACGCTGGGCGAGGAGGGCGAGATCCACGTGCCGGCGCTGGCCCAGCTCGCCGCGGCCGAGGCCGACCAGCTCGGCGGCTACCGGATCGGCGAGCTGGCGGCCGCCTGCGCCGCGCTCGGCGTCACCGACCACCGCTTCCTCGGCGGCGCGGGCCGCTACCGCGACTCGGGGATGATGGGGCTGGCCACCAACGAGCACCCCCGGGCGTTCTGGCAGGCCGACCTCGACGAGGCCGCCGGCCACCTGCTGGCGGTGATCCGCGAGGTCCGCCCGCAGGTGATGATCACGTACGACCCGAACGGCTTCTACGGCCACCCCGACCACATCCAGGCGCACCGGGTGGCGATGCGCGCTGTCGAGCTCGCCGCGGCCGAGGGGATCGCCCCGGCGAAGGTCTACTGGACGGCGATGCCGCGCGGCGTGCTGGAGGCCGGCCTGGACGCGTTCACCGAGTCGGCGGACAACCCCTTCGCCGGCATCGAGAACATCGACGACCTGCCCTTCGGCACCCCGGACGCGGGGATCGCCGCGCGGATCGACGCCACCGACCAGCACGCCGCCAAGGAGGCGGCGATGCGGGCGCACGCCACCCAGATCCCGGCGAACTCCTGGCTCTACTCGATCGCCGGCAACTTCGGCGCCGAGTTCATGGGGGTCGAGTACTTCACCCTCGCGGTCGGCGGCAAGGGCCCGGGCAGTGGCCCGTACGGCTGGGAGGACGACCTCTTCGCCGGGTTGGCGGTGAACGGGCCGGACCGGTCCCCGGTCACGGCGGCCGGTCTCCGGTGACGCTGCCCGCCGTACCCATGTCGGTCGCCCCCGAGCAGCAGCCCGCCGCGCCGCCCGAGCCGGCGGGGCGGGCGGTCGACCTCGCGCTGCGCGTGGCCGGCGGGGTGGTGGCGGTCTGGGCCGGCGTGCTCGCCGCGGTGCTCGACCTGCTCTTCGCCACCTGGGCGTGGGAGGTGGTCGGAGGCCTTTCGGGGGCCGGAAAAGCCCTGGTCGGCATCTCGCTGGCGGTGGGCGGGATCGCCGCGGTGGTGGTGCTGACGGTGCTGGTGAGCTGGTTCGCGCACCTGGCGGTCGGCACCCGCTGGGCGGCGGTGCTGGCCGCCCTGCCCTGGTTCGTGGTGATCGTCGCGGGCGGCTTCCGCACCGTCGAGGGAGACCTCGCGCTCAGCGGCGACAACGCGCTCGGCCTCGGGCTGATCGTGGCCGGGGCGATCACCTTCGCGGTGATGGGCTTCCGGCAGATCGTGGTGCCACCCGCCGTCCGCTGAGGGTGCAGACGCCGCACAGGTTGCGGTGGTAGATATTCCTGCCAGGAGCCCACCAAGGCGGCGGGCGGTACGGCGGGAGGCGTGCGATGTTCCAGCGGTGGCGTGCGGTCGGCGTGCTGGCGGCCGCGTTGTTCGTGGTCAACGTGGCGGCCCGGTTGGTCATCAAGTTCGCGTACCCGGACGACGACACCGCCGCCGGCCGCGTCTCGCTGGTGATGTTCCTGGTCATCGGGCTGATCCTGGCCGCGACGGCGTTCCGCTGGGGCGCGGACCGGCCGGCCGCCCACTGGACCGGCGACCTGGCCGTCGCGGTGGTCGCGGCGCTGGCGCTGACCGTCTTCGTCGGCCCGCTGCTGGTCGGCGAGAACCCGTTCGACGGGGGCGCCGGCCTCTTCTTCGCCCAGATCTGGCTCTACCTCGCGGCCACGGTGGCCGGCGTGCTGGTCGGCTACCTGACCCTCACCGCGCTGGGCCGCGACCACCGCTCGCGGCAGCTCAAGCGCTACGCCGAGCTGAAGGCGACCAAGCCCCGCAAGGTCGTCCGCCGCTGAGGCCGGGCCCGGCCCGGGCGGCGGATCCCGCCCGGCGCCGGCCCTGGGGCGCGGCGTCCAGGCGGGACCGGCCCGCTGCGGCGTGCGGCTGTCGTGCGCCGGCTACGGCCGGGGCTTCCGCGTGCAGGGAAGGGGCGGCGAGTCGACCGACTCGACGGCCTGGCCGGCGTCAGTCGTGATCATGGTGCCCTCGGGCGTGACCACCTCGTCCACCCGGTCCATCTCCGGCGGCACCATCGAGGCCACCACCCGGTCCGCCGCCGCCAGCGTCGACGCCCCGGGGCGGGCATCGCCGGTGACCCGGACCGGCTGCCGGTCGCCGTCGTCCGTGACGGTGTCGTGGGTGCCCGACCGGTGCCGCGGGATGCGGGCGCCGGAGCCGCTGTCCTCCCCGTCGCGCTGCGCGGGCGTGCGGTCGGCCGGGGAGGCCGGCAGCGCCGGCAACGGGGTCGCCTCCGTGCCGGCGCCCTCCAGCTCCGCGGCGCGGCGCTCGACCTCCTCGACCTCCGGGGCCTGCGGCGCGACGTCCGCGAGTTCCGCCGCCCGCCGCTCCACCTCCGCGAGCTCCGTCGTGTCCGGCGCCGCGCCCGCCGGCGTGGCCGAGCGGCGCGCGGTCGTGCCGGAGCCGCTGCGGGAGCCGGAGCTGCCGCGAGAGCCGGAGCTGCCCCGGGAGCCGGAGCTGCCGCTGGAGCGGGTGGTCTTCCGGCCTTCGCGGAGGGCCTTGACGAGCGCGTCGACCAGGTCGGGCTTGCGCAGGTCGGCGGTGCCGGTGACGCCGCGCCGGCGGAGGCGGTCGCGGAGCTGGTCGACCGTGAGGCGGGCGATCTCGCTCTCGTTGACCTCGGGGGTGTTCGGTGTCTGGTTGCCGGGTTGTTCGCCGCCGGTGCCGCGACCGCGGGGCGCGGAACCGGCGCCCGAGCGGCCGCCCGTGCCGCGCCGGCCGGGTCCGGAGGCGGACGAGGCCCGGTCGCGACCGGAACCCGAGCCGCCGCGTGAACGGGTGGTCTTCCGGCCCTCGCGCAGGGCCTGGATGAGCGCGTCGACGAGGTCGGGCTTGCGCATGTCGGCGGTGCCGGTGACGCCGCGCCGGCGGAGCCGGTCGCGGAGCTGGTCCACCTTCAGGCGGGCGATCTCGCTCTCGTTGATGTCGGGGGTGTCCGGCGTCTGGTTGCCGGGCTGGTTCTTGGTTGCCGCCGCGCCGCTCCCGCGCCGCGCCGTGTGCTGCTTGGCCATCGAGCAGGTCCTTCCTCACCGGGGTACGGATCTCTCCGTACCCCGGACGACCTGCCGGAACCCTTCGATCAGTCCGGGGCGACCCGGGTCAGGTAGGTGTGGTGGGTGGTGAAGCCGAGCCGCTGGTAGAGGGCCACGGCGGGGGCGTTGCGCTGCTCCACCTGGAGAAAGGCGTGGGTGGCGCCCTCCGCCCGGCCCCAGTCGGCCAGCGCCCGGATGACCGCGCCGGCGAAACCGCGCCGGCGGGCTTCGGGTAGCACCTCGATGAGCGTGAGGCCGAGCCAGCGCCCCTCGCCGGTGACCGTGCCCCGGCCCACCGCGAGCAGCTGGCCGTCGACGTGCAGGTGGGCGAAGCGGATCCGGTCCACGGCGGTCAGCACGTGCCGGGCGGCGTCCGGCAGCCCGCCCTTGCGGCCGGCGGCCACCGCCAGCCACTCCGCCGAGGGCGCCGGCGAGAGGCCGACCGGGGGCGGGTCGGGGTGCCCCGGCGGCAGCGCGGCGAGCGGCGTGGTCTGCACCAGCACCGGTGGGCGGGCGGACCAGCCGCGCGCGTCCAGCTCGGCGCCGACCGGTGCGGCCAGCGGCAGCGGGGTGTTGACCATGGCGGGCTGGCCGCGCTCGGCGTACCAGCGCTGCACCGCGTCCAGCGCGGCGGGGAGCGGGCGGTCCGGGTCGCCGATCGGCAGCGCGGTGTTCGCCCGGCCGGTCCAGCCCGCGGCGCTGCGCAGCAGCCAGTCGCCGAGCCGGCCGCGTACCGGGGCGGGCCACGCCTCGTCGGCGGCCAGCTCCAGGGCGACCACGGCGGCGGCCGTCGGCCGGCGGGCCGGCGGCACCCGCTTCGCGCGGTGCACCTGCTCCACGGGGACCCGCAGCCGGCCCCGGTCGGTGGCCAGCGTGATGTGGGTCTCGCTCAGCTCGACCAGTTCACCGAGCGCGTCGGTGAAGAGCGGCCGGCCTTCGCGAATCCCCACAATCCGGCGGACCACGATCCGGTGTCCCACGTCCTGCTGTCGGAGCACGATCGACCCCCTCCCCGGCGAGATACTAGGCTCTTACCGTCGCGGATGATCGCGACGAGTCTTGCGGAGGAGAAGACCGGTGACCTACATCATCGCCGAGCCGTGCGTGGATGTGCTCGACAAGGCATGCATCGAGGAGTGCCCGGTCGACTGCATCTACGAGGGCAATCGGATGCTCTACATCCACCCCGACGAGTGCGTCGACTGTGGTGCCTGTGAGCCGGTCTGCCCGGTCGAAGCGATCTTCTACGAGGACGACGTCCCGGAGCAGTGGAAGGACTACACCGGGGCGAACTACGAGTTCTTCGAGGACCTGGGCTCGCCGGGCGGCGCCTCCAAGATCGGCAAGGTGGAGAAGGACGCGACCTTCGTGGCCGCGCAGCCGCCGCGCGGAGAGGGCCACTGAACCGGCCCGCGCCGGTCTCGTCGCGGCTGCCCGAGTTCACCTGGGACACCCTGGACGCGGCGGCCGCGACGGCCGCGGCGCACCCGGACGGTCTGATCAACCTCTCGATGGGCACGCCGGTCGACCCGGTGCCGGCGCTGATCCGGCAGGCGCTGGCCGACGCGTCGGACGCGCCGGGCTACCCGCTCACCGCGGGCACCCCGGCGCTCCGGGACGCGATCGCGGCCTGGGTGGCCCGCGCCTGCGGGGCGGGCGTCGACGGGCTCGGGGTGCTGCCCACGATCGGCTCCAAGGAGCTGGTCGCCTGGCTGCCCACGCTGCTCGGCGTCGGCCCCGGTGACGTGGTCGTGGTGCCGTCCATCGCCTACCCGACGTACGAGGACGGGGCCCGGCTGGCCGGCGCCACCACGGTGCGCACCGACTCGCTGACCGCCCTCGGTCCCGACCCGCGGGTCCGGCTGGTCTGGGTGAACTCGCCCGGCAACCCGACCGGGCGGGTGCTGCCCGCCGGGCACCTGCGCAAGGTGGTCGACTGGGCGCGGGAGCGCGGTGCGGTGGTCGCCAGCGACGAGTGCTACCTGCCGCTGGGCTGGGACGCCGAGCCCGTCTCGGTCCTCTCGCCGGAGGTGTGCGGCGGCTCGTACGCGGGCGTGCTGGCGGTGCACTCGCTCTCCAAGCGCTCCAACCTGGCCGGCTACCGGGCCGGCTTCGTGGCCGGCGATCCGGCGCTGGTGGCCGAGCTGCTCAAGATCCGTAAGCACGCCGGCATGATCGTGCCCGCCCCGGTGCAGGCCGCCATGGTGGCCGCGCTGGGCGACCAGGCGCACGCCGACGCGCAGCGGGAGCGCTACCGGGCCCGGCGGGAGAAGCTGTACGCGGCCTTCACCGGCGCCGGCTTCACGGTCGAGCACTCCGAGGCGGGGCTCTACCTCTGGATGACCCGGGACGAGGACTGCTGGGACACCGTCGACTGGCTGGCCCGCCGGGGCATCCTGGTCGCCGCCGGCGTCTTCTACGGCCCGGCCGGCGCCCGGCACGTCCGGGTGGCGCTGACCGAGTCCGACGAGCACGTCGACGCGGTCGCCGGCCGGCTCGCCCAGCTCTGACCCGTCCGTCGCGGCGGCCGGCCCCGAAGGGTCGACCGCCGCGACCGGGTCAGTCGTTGATCTGCTCGAACACCCGCAGCAGGGTGTCCCGGCTGTGCTTCTCCAGGAACTCGCTGGCCATCAGCTCCTGCACCTGCACGGTCCGGCCGTCGTGGAGGGTGATGGCCGCCTTCAGCGGCACCCGCTTGGTCACCTCGACCGAGCGGATCTCCTCGTAGGGCAGGAACGGGTTCCGGCTGGCCACCTCGGCGACCGGCGCCGCGCTCAGCACCTCCTTGAGCCGCTTCTCACCCTCGTGCGCCTTCCCCGGGTCGGGGACCAGGACCAGGCCGTTGTCCAGCACGTACACGTCGTGCTCCCGGCCGTCGATCTTGATGTTGGCGAGCGCGGCGATCAGGTCGGCGTTCCGCGCCGACGCCCGGGCCTGGACCACCGTCGACTGCCGCACGTCGACGCCCAGCTCGGCCAGCCGGGCGAGCGCCTCGTCGAGGGTCTCCGGGGCGACCGCCAGCTTGGCGATCTCGGCCAGGTCCCACGGCTCGCCGGAGCGACCGACCAGCCGGGCGGGTTCGGACCAGGAGAGCTGCCAGTACGCCCGGCCCGAGCGGACCGCCGCGTTGTCGAGCAGCGTCTCCATCGGGCCGGCGAAGGCGGCCGCCGCCTCCCGGCGGGTGGCGTTGGTGAAGAACTGCTCGGCGAACTCACCGAGCCGGCCGGTGCGGACCAGGTCCAGCACGGTGGGCAGGCCCGGCTCCGGCGTGCCGGTGAACCGGCCGGCCGCGCGGTAGATCCGGTCCGCCCGCTGCTGCACCCCGGCGGCGATCGACTCGGCGATGAACTCCGGCCAGGGCAGCAGGCGGCGGGAGCCGTGCGCGACGATCAGGCTCTGGAGCGCCCGGCCGGCGCCCACCACGTCGGCGAGCATGGTCCAGGCCGGCCGGTCGTCCGGCGCGACGTGCACCGGAGGGATCTGGTCCATCGCGGCGACGCGTGCGCCGATCGGCGGGTGGGTGTCCCAGCGGGATGCCGGCAGCTCCGGCGCGTTCTCCCGCAGCTTGTCGATCTCGTCCCGACGCGCCTGGAGGAGGTGGCCGAAGCCGCCGAAGAAGTCGTCCGGCGCCAGCCCGACCGACCAGCCCGGGTCGACGTACCGGGTCTCGTAGAAGCGCCAGGCGGCGTCGAGGGCGGGCAGGGTCCGCAGCGCCGAGGCCGCGGCCTGGTGCCCGGCGATCTGCACCGACGCGCGGTCCGCCTCCAGTTCCTGGCGACGGGACGCGGCGTTGTCGACCATCAGGTAGAGCTTCGCGTACTGCTTGAAGACCCAGCCGATCGGGTTTCGCGGGCTGATCCGCTCGATGGTCTCGCCGATGGCCAGCCGGCCCCGGTAGGCGACCCCGCCCAGCCGGGTGTGTTGGCCGGAGTAGTGGCCCAGCTCGTGCGCCAGCACCGAGCGGAGCTGGTCGACCCGCATGGCCTGGAGCAGCGGCAGTCCGACGTAGAGGGTGCGCCGGCCGCCGATCAGGCCGAGCAGCCGGCTCTGCTCGCCGACCGCCGCGTTCACCTCCGGCACCAGGCGGATCTCGTCCGGCGCGCGGGTGCCGACCGCCGTGGCCAGCTCGCGCACCGTGGCCCAGAGCCACGGCGCGGCCCGCTCGTCCAGGATCAGGCCGGGCGCCGGCTCGTTCTTCGTACGGATCGCCTTCCACAGCCCGACCCCGACCGCGCCGAGGGCGACCACCAGCGGGAGCAGCAGCTTGCCGGTGACCAGGCCGCTGGTGTGGCTGAACAGCCAGACGCCGAGCGCGGCCACGGCGGCGAGCTGGAGCAGCGCGACGACGTAGAAACCGATCAACATGACCACCGAGGCGAGCGCCCGGTTTGTCGCGGACATGTGCTTCCTTTCCCCGTGCGATAGGCCCGTCCCCCGTCGATGCCGGTCGGGCCGCCGGGGGACCCTACGACGTGAGTCCGACTCGGACAAGCCCCTTCCGTCCGCATCGTCCTCACCCATACGATCTGCGACGACCTGCACGGGGGAGGAGCGAGACATGTGGCCGTTCCGGCGGAGGACGGGACCGGACGACGCGGGCCCGGCGGTGGACCCGGCGATGGGTGATCCGGCCGCCCGGGCCCTCTGCGCCGCGCTGCGGGACCGGAACTGGCGGGCCGCCCGGGACGTCCTGGTCACCGTGACCGACCCCGACGACCGGGCCTTCTGCATGTACGCGGCCGGCCGGGTGCCGGACGTCCAGGAGTGGATCGGCGAGTGGGCCGACGCCGAGCCCCGCTCGACCCTGCCCCTGCTGGTCCGGGGCACCCATGCCGTGCACTGGGCGTGGCAGGCGCGGGGCTCCGCCTCCGCCTCCCGGACCCGCGAGGAGCAGTTCCGTGAGTTCCACCGGCGGCTGACGTTCGCCGAGAACCTGCTGGACGAGGTCGCCGCCCGGGACCCGGACGACACCACGGCGCGGGCCTTCCTGGTCACCGCGGCACGGGGCCGCCAGGTGGACCGGGACGAGGCGGACCGACGCTTCGCCGAGGTGGTCACCCGGCACCCCTGGCACCGGCTGGCCCACGCCCAGATGCTCCAGTACCGCTGCGCGAAGTGGTTCGGCAGCGACGAGCAGATGTTCGACTTCGCCCGCACCGCGGCGGCCAAGGCGCCGGCGGCCAGCGGGTTGGCCCACCTGGTGGCCTCGGCGCACCTGCAGATCTGGCTGAAGCTGCGGTCCGGCGAGGACGACCGGTACCTCCAGCGGGCCGAGGTGCGCGCCGAGCTGCGCGCCGCGGCGGACCACTCGGTGCGGCACTCCCGGCACGGGCGGTACGCCGGCTGGCCGACCCCGCACAACATGTTCGCCATGGCGTTCGCCGTGGGCGGTGACCGCGCCGCGGCGGCCGAGCAGTTCCGGATGATCGGCGACCAGGTCACCGAGCTGCCCTGGGCGTACGGCGGCAACCCGGTCCGGGTGTTCCGGAAGTGGCGGCGGAAGGTGACGGACAGCCCCGCCTGAATCCCGGACGGTATTCTCGGCGGGACTTCCAGCGGGGCCGATCCGGCTCCGGACGACGGGACGCCGAGGTGGGCCGATGGTGGGCGGGGCCGGCGGGCAGGCACGCGCGGCGGTGGTCGGCACCGGCCTGATCGGGGGATCGGTGCTGTTCCGGCTCCGCGACGCCGGGCTCGACGTGGCCGCCTGGGACCCGGACGAGGCGACCCGGCGGCGGGTCCGGGAGCAGGGCGGCACCGCGCCGGACACGATCGAGGAGGCGGTCGCCGGCCGGGACGTGGTCTTCCTCTGCGGCCCGCTGCCCACCCTGCCCGGCACGCTGGCCCGGGTGGCCGCGGCCACCGACGACCGGTGCGTGCTCACCGACGTGGGCAGCACCAAGGCCGAGGTGGCCATCGCCGCCGCCACGCAGGGGCTCGGGCACCGGTTCGTGCCGGGCCACCCGATGGCCGGCGCCGACCGCGCCGGTCTTGCCGCCGCCACCCCGGCGCTGCTCGACGGGGCCGCGTGGGTGCTCTGCCCGGGGCCGACCGGGATGGCCGCGTTCCGGCGGCTCGCCGCGCTGCTCATCGAGGTCTTCCACGCGCGGGTGGTGCCGATGTCCGCCCCCGAGCACGACAGCGCCGCCGCGCTCGCCTCGCACCTGCCGCACCTGCTCGCCGGTGCGCTGGCCGGGACGGTGCAGCGCTCGGCGCTGCGCGACGCGGTGCTCGCGCTCGCCGCCGGCAGCTTCTCCGACGGCACCCGGGTCGCCGGTGGTCCGCCCGAGCGGACCGCGAACATGCTGCTCGGCAACCGGGAGCGGGTGCTGGCCGAGCTGGACGCGGTCCGGGCCTACCTCGACGAGCTGGCCGAGACGCTCCGGGCCGGCGATTCCGGGAAGCTGGCCGGCCGGCTGGCCGAGGGCCGCACCGCCCGGGCCGCGCTGCGCGGCCGGGCGTTCACCGCCCACCGGAGGGAGTTCCCGGCCGCCGCCGACCACGCCGGGGAGCTGGCCTACCTGCGGGAGCTGGGCGCGGCCGGCGGCCACCTGACCGGGTGCCGGGTGGTGGGCGACGCGGTCGTCTACACCGCGCACCTTCCGGCCACCCCGCCACTAGGCTGAGCGGCATGGCGGACGCACCGGTCGTGGCGGTACGCGGCGAGGCCTACCGGGAGGTCGCCCCCGAGCTGGCCCGGTTCGCGGTGACCGCGACCGCGCGGGACCGCGACCGGGAGACCACGCTGACCCGGCTGGCCGAGCGGACGGCCGCCGTGCGGGTGCTGCTCGACGCGGCCGAGCCCGCCGTGGAACGGCGGGAGACCGGCCAGCTGCGGGTCTGGCCGGAGACGAAGCGCTCCGGTGAGCGGGTGGTGGCCTACCACGGCAGCGTGACCACCACGGTCACCGTGGCCGACTTCACCGCGCTCGGCGAGCTGATGCTCCGCCTGGCCGACCAGGAGCAGGTCGAGGTGGCCGGCCCGTGGTGGTCGCTGCGGCCGGACAGCCCGGCGTACCGGGAGGCCCGGCACGCCGCGATCGCGGACGCGCTGGCCCGCGCCCGGGAATACGCCGAGGCGCTCGGCGCCCGGGTGACCGCCCTGCTGGAACTCGCCGACACCGGCCTGGCCGCGGCCCCGCCGATGCTGGCGAAGGCGGGCTTCGCGCGGGCCGGGGAGGCCGCGCCCGAGCTGGAGCTGGATCCGCAGCCGCAACCGGTGCAGGCGGCGGTCGAGGCCCGGTTCACCATCAGCGAGCCGGTGCTCGGCTGATGCCGCCCGCGCAGGTGCTCCCACTCGGCGAGCTGGTGGCCCGGGCCCGGGCTCTCGCCGGGGACGGCCCGCGGCAGCTGCTCGGCATCGCCGGCGCGCCCGGGGCGGGCAAGTCCACGCTGGCCGAGCGGATCGTCGCCGAGGTCGGTCCGGCCGCCCGGCTGGTGCCGATGGACGGCTTCCACCTGGCCCAGGCGGAGCTGGCCCGGCTGGGCCGGGAGGCGCGCAAGGGCGCGCCGGACACGTTCGACGTCAACGGCTTCGTCTCCACCCTGCGCCGGCTGCGCCGGCTGGAGCCGACCTCGGTCTGGGCGCCGGCGTTCCGCCGCGACCTGGAGGAGCCGGTCGCCGGGGCCATCGAGGTGCCGCCCGAGGTGCGGCTGGTGGTGACCGAGGGCAACTACCTGCTGCTGCGTGACGACCCGTGGGAGGAGGTGCGCACCCTGCTGCACCAGATCTGGTTCCTCGACCTCGACGCCGAGCTGCGGGTGCGCCGGCTCACCGCCCGGCACGAGGCGTACGGGAAGACGCCGGAGCAGGCCCGCGCCTGGGCACTGGGCAGCGACGAGGCGAACGCCCGGCTCGTCGCCGACACCGCCGGGCACGCCGACCTGGTGGTCCGGCTGGCCGACCCCCTGCCGGGGTGACGGCACGGCCCGGCGCAGCAGCCGGGCCACCACCGCCCGCTCAGGTGGGTTCTTCCAGGCTCCGGACCGGGCGGGCGGGGTTACCCACCGCCACCACATCGGGGGGTAGGTCGCGGGTCACCACGGCGCCCGCCCCGACCACGGTGTTCTCCCCGATGGTCACGCCGGCCAGCACGATCGCCCCGCCGCCGAGCCAGACGTTGTCGCCGATGGTGATCGGCTCGGCGGCCTCCCACTTGGCCCGCCGGGCCGCCGCCTCGACGGGGTGGGTGGCGGTGAGCAGTTGCACGTTGGGTCCGATCTGGACGTCCGCGCCGATGGTGATCCGGGCGACGTCGAGGAAGACGGCGTTGAAGTTGACGAAGCTGCGTGGCCCGATGTGGGTCTGGTAGCCGTAGTCGCAGTGGAACGGCGGCCGCACCCAGGTGTCCTCGCCGACCGACCCGAGCAGTTCGCGGAGGGCGGCGAGGCGTCCCTCGGGGTCGTCGGCGGAGCTGCGGTTGAAGCGTTCGGTGAGCCGTGCGGCCCGGTCGAGGTCGGCGGTGATCTCGGGGTCGTCGGCGATGTACGGCTCGCCGGCGAGCATGCGGTCCTTCATGGCGCTCACGGGGGGATCATGCCCGGCCGGGCGGTGGACGGGGAACCGGTTCCGTCGGATTGGCGACTTCCGATTGCATACGCGGTATGTAATTCTGACGGTCTCCGTCGATGTAATCCCCATCGATGAAGACGCTTGGCGAAGGAGGAACGTTGCGCCGAAATCGAAGAAGAATCGCCGGCCTCGGCCTCACCCTGGGGCTGGCCCTGGGCGTGCCCGTGCCGGCCTCGGCCGCCCCGCCGGCGGCCCCGGGCGGCAGCCCCGCCCGCGCCGCCCGCGCCGGCGAGCCGGTCACCGTCACCCTGATCACCGGCGACCAGGTCACCGTCACCGCCGCAGGCCAGGCGGCGGTCCGCCCCGGCGCCGGCCGCGCCGGGATGGGCTTCCTGGTCGGCCGGGAACGCGGCCACCTCACCGTGGTGCCGCAGGACGCGCTGGCCCTGGTCCGGGCGGGCCGGGTCGACCGGCGGCTGTTCGACGTCACCGGGCTGGTCGCGGCCGGCTACGACGACGCCCGGCGGGACACGCTGCCGCTGCTGGTGTCGTACCGGCCCGGGTCGGCCCGGCGGGCGGCGGCCCCGGTGGCCGGCACCCGGGTGACCCGCGGCCTGCCGGCCATCGGCGGTGCGGCGCTGGTCGCGGCGAAGGCCGACGCCGGCGCGGTCTGGGGCGCGGTGACGGCCAACCGGGCCGGCACCCGGGTCGACGCGGCGGGGGATGTCGACCGGATCTGGCTGGACGGCCGGCGGCGGGTCACCCTCGACCACAGCGTGCCGCAGATCGGCGCCCCCACCGCCTGGGCCGCCGGCTTCACCGGCAAGGGGGTCAGCGTCGCGGTGCTCGACACCGGCGTCGACCTCACCCACCCCGACGTGGCCGGCAAGGTCGCCGACGCGCGCAACTTCAGCGAGGCGGCCGAGTCGGACGACGTGGTGGGGCACGGCACCCACGTCGCCTCGATCATCGCCGGGAGCGGGGCCGCCTCCGGCGGGAAGTACCGGGGCGTCGCCCCCGACGCCACCCTGCTCTCCGGCAAGGTCTGCGAGAACCAGGGCTGCACCGAGTCGGCGATCCTCGCCGGCATGCAGTGGGCCGCGGCCGAGAAGCACGCCACCGTGGTCAACATGAGCCTCAGCGGCGCGGACTTCCCCGAGGTCGACCCGCTGGAGCAGGCGGTCGAGACGCTGACCGCGCAGACCGGCACGCTCTTCGTGGTGGCCGCCGGCAACGACGGCGCCGACGGCTCGGTCGGCTCGCCGGCCACCGCCGACGCCGCCCTGGCGGTCGGCGCGGTCGACCGGGACGACGCCCTGGCCGACTTCTCCAGCCGGGGGCCGCGGGTCGACGGCGGGCTCAAGCCCGACATCACCGCCCCGGGAGTCGAGATCGTGGCCGCCCGGGCCGCCAACGGCGCGATCGGCGACCCGGTGGGGGAGAAGTACGTCTCCCTCTCCGGCACCTCGATGGCCACACCGCACGTGGCCGGCGCGGCGGCGCTGCTCGCCCAGCAGCACCCCGGGTGGACGGCCGGGCGGTACAAGGCCACCCTGATGGCCTCGGCGCGGCCGCACCCCGGACAGACGGCGTTTCAGCAGGGCGCGGGCCGGGTCGACGTGGCGCACGCGATCACCGAGCAGGTCACCAGCGACCCGCCCAGTGTCTCGTTCGGCGTGGCGGCCTGGCCGCACGGCGACGACCAGCCGATCGCCCGCACGGTCACCTACCGCAACGGCGGGACGTCCCCACTCACCCTCGACCTCACCGCCGAGGTGACCGGCCCGGACGGGCGTGCCGCCCCGGCCGGCATGTTCGCCCTCGGCGCGTCCCGGCTCGCCGTGCCGGCCGGCGGGACGGCCCAGGTCACCGTCACCGCGGACACCCGGCTCGGCGGTCTGGACGGCTACTGGACCGGCCGGCTGGTCGCCCGCGCGGGCGACGCGGTCGCCGTGACCCCGCTGGCGATGAACCGCGAGGTGGAGAGCTACGACCTGACCGTCGCGCACCGGGACCGGGCCGGCAAGCTGACCGGCGACTACTTCACCACCCTGGTCGGGCTGGACGGCGTCGCGTACCGGGACGTGTACGACCCGGACGGCGAGGCGCGGATCCGCCTCCCGAAGGGCCGGTACGGCCTGAACAGCCTGATCTACCGGCCGGGGGACGAGGGCTGGACCGAGGTGTCCATGCTCGCCCAGCCGGAGCTGGTGGTGAGCGGCGACCAGCGGCTCACCGTCGACGCCCGGCGGGCGAAACCGGTCCGGTCCACCGTGCCGCAGCGCGGTGCGGCCCCGTTGCTGATCGACCTCTCGGCCAACTGGTCCACCGAGGAGTTCTCCTACGGGTTCGGGCTCTGGGCGTCCAGCTTCGACGGCCTCTACAGCGGCCAACTCGGGCGCGGCGTCTCCGACTCGCTCTTCGTCGGCGCGCTGGCCAGCCAGTGGGCCGAGCCGATGGCGCCGGAGCGCAGCCCGTACTTCTACGCCCTCAACGAGCTGTTCCCGGGCCGGATGCCGACCGGGTTCGTCCGGCACTACCGGCCGGCCGACCTGGCCACCGTGACCCACCGGTTCGCGGCCGGCTACGCGGGGCTGGAGAACGAGCGGATCGTCTTCCCGGAGTCCGACTACAACATCGGCGGCTCGGCGATCGTCGTGCCCGTGCCGGTGCCCGGCAAGCGGGTCGAGCACTACAGCACGGCCCGCACCCGCTGGAGTTCCGAACTGGGCTTCGGTGAGCGGGGCGAGGACGGCTGGCTGGAGGTGCGGGCGGTGCTGGAGTCGGTGCCCACCCGGTACCAGGCCGGCCGGACCTACCGGGAGGACTGGAACAGCGCGCCGTACGGGCCGTCGTTCCCGCGGCCGCGCTGGCCGGAGCAGGGCATCACGCGCAACGGCGACACCCTCGTCGTCGCCCTGCCGGTGCACAGCGACGCCGCCGGTCATCCCGGTGGCTCGCTCAACGACACCGGACGGACGGCCCTCTACCGCAACGGGAAGCTGCTCGCCGAGCAGCCCGCCGCGGGGTACGGGGAGTTCCAGGTGCCGCCGGGCGCGGCGAGCTACCGGCTGGAGACCTCGGCCACGCGGGGCTTCACCGATCTCAGCACCGAGGTCTCGGCGAGCTGGACGTTCCGCTCCAGGCGTGTCCCGGGTGAGGACTGGGCTCGGCTGCCGGCCATGGTGGTCCGCTTCGCGCCGCCGCTGGCCGTGGACAACAGCGCCCCGGCCGGCCGGACCTTCACCATCCCGGTGACGGTCCAGCGCCAGCCCGGCGCGCCGGCGTCCCCGGTCGCGGCGCTCACCGTCGAGGTCTCGTACGACGGCGGGAAGACCTGGCGGAAGGCGGCCCTGCACAAGCGGGGCGCGGGCTGGGCGGCCACCGTCCGGCACCCGGCCGGCCCCGGCTACGTCTCGCTGCGGGCCGCCGCCCGGGACGGCACCGGCAACACGGTCACGCAGCGGATCATCCAGGCGTACCGCCTGCGGTGAACCGGTCGTCCGGGCCGAGAGGCCCGGACGGCGGACGGGCCGGGGCGTCGTGCCCCGGCCCGTCCCGCGTCGCCGGTCAGTCGTTGGCGTGCAGCGCCGCGTTCAGCTCGATGCCCCGACCGGTCCGTGGCTTCGCCTCCAGCGCGCCGGTCACCGAGTTGCGCCAGAACAGCAGGCCGTCCACGCCGGAGAGCTCGCGGGCCTTGACCACCCGGCCGTCCGGCAGGCTGATCTTCGAGGCGGCGGTGATGTAGCAGCCGGCCTCCACCACGCAGTCGTCGCCGAGGGTGATGCCCACGCCGGCGTTCGCGCCGACCAGGCTCCGCTCGCCGATGCGCACCTTCTCGGTGCCGCCGCCGGAGAGGGTCCCCATGATCGACGCGCCGCCGCCGATGTCGGAGCCGTCGCCGACCACCACGCCCTGCACGATCCGCCCCTCCACCATGGAGGTGCCCAGCGTGCCGGCGTTGAAGTTGACGAAGCCCTCGTGCATCACGGTGGTGCCGGCGGCCAGGTGGGCGCCGAGCCGGACCCGGTCCGCGTCGGCGATCCGAACGCCGGAGGGGACCACGTAGTCGGTCATCCGGGGGAACTTGTCCACCCCGTAGACGGCCAGGTGGCGGCCGGCGCCC
Organism: Micromonospora sp. I033; assembly: GCF_053890995.1. Lineage (NCBI taxonomy): Bacteria > Bacillati > Actinomycetota > Actinomycetes > Micromonosporales > Micromonosporaceae > Micromonospora > Micromonospora sp. I033. The sequence continues at coordinate 45,788 of NZ_JBSSLX010000017.1, forward strand.
CGCTCGATGACCCGCAGCTCGTCGACCCGCTCCGGCGGGCACGGCCCGGCCGAGGTCCAGGCCACGTTGGCCAGCTTGCCGAAGATGCCGTCGAGGTTGAGCTCGTTGGGCCGCACCAGGCGGTGGGAGAGCAGGTGCAACCGGAGGTACGCGTCGGCCGCGTCCTTGATCGGGTCGTCCAGCGAGCCGATCACGGTGACCACCTGGACCGTGCGCAGGCCGGGCAGCGCGCGCTCGCCGACCGCGCCGGGCGGCAGGTCGAGCACGTCGGCCTGGTCCTCCCCGGGGACCAGCGGCAGCTCGCCGAGCCCCAGCTTGCCGGTCGGGTACCAGGTGTCCAGCACCAGGTCCTCAGCGGTGACCGTGGCCAGGCCGATGCCCCAGGCAGACTGTGCGGTCGTCACTGTTTCACCTTTCGTTCGCGGCTGCGGGGCTCGCAAGCTCACTCCTCGCGCTCACCGAAAATGACGGTACCGTGCCACCCATGCAGAACCCGTTGACCCCCGAGGTCTTGGCCGATCCGGTGGCGCTGACCCGCGCGCTGGTCGACATCGAGTCCGTCTCGCTCAACGAGAAGGCGATCGCCGACTGCGTCGCGGAGGTGCTGCGGGGCGTGCCGCACCTCACCACCTACCGGCACTCCAACACGGTGATGGCGCGTACCGACCTGGGCCGGGCGCAGCGGGTGGTGCTCGCCGGCCACCTGGACACCGTCCCGCTGAACGACAACTTTCCGTCGACCATGCGCGGCGACCTGATGTACGGCTGCGGCACCTCCGACATGAAGTCCGGCGTGGCCTTCGCGCTGCACCTGGCGGTGACCCTGCCCGACCCGCGTTACGACGTGACCTACCTCTTCTACGAGGCCGAGGAGATCGAGTCGAGGTACAACGGCCTCACCCTGGTCTCCCAGGCGCACCCGGACTGGCTCCAGGCCGACTTCGCGCTGCTGCTGGAGCCGACGTACGGGATCGTCGAGGCGGGCTGCCAGGGCACCATGCGGGCGGTCGTCACCACGCACGGCGAGCGGGCCCACGCGGCCCGGTCCTGGCACGGGGTGAACGCCATCCACGGCGCCGGCGAGGTGCTGCGCCGGCTGACCGCGTACGAGGCGCGCCGGGTGACCATCGAGGGCTGCGACTACCGCGAGGGCCTCAACGCGGTGCGGATCGCCGGCGGGGTGGCGGGCAACGTCATCCCGGACCGCTGCGAAATCGAAATCAACTACCGGTACGCCCCCGACCGTGACCCGGCCGCGGCCGAGGCGCACCTGCGCGAGGTCTTCGCCGGCTTCGACCTGACCGTCACCGACGCGGCGGCCGGCGCGGCCCCGGGCCTGGACAACCCGCCGGCCCAGGAGTTCCTGGCCGCGGTCGGCGCGGCCCCGATCGGCAAGTTGGGCTGGACCGACGTGGCCCGGTTCGCGGCCATGGGCATCCCGGCGCTGAACTTCGGCCCCGGCGACCCCAACCTGGCCCATCACAAGGACGAGCACGTCGAGCTGACCAAGATCCGCGACGGCGCGGCGACCCTGCACCGCTGGCTCGCCTCGTCCTGAACATGCGACCGGGGGCCCGCGTCGGTGACGCGGACCCCCGGGTCGCCCGGCCGGGCCGTCAGACGGTGGTCGTGAACGGGGCGTCCGTCTCGCTGCTCTCGCCGGTGACGTCGGTGTGGTGAGCTTCCATCATCCGGGCGCGGCGGCGCTCGGCCACCACGTCACGGATCCGCCGCTGCATCTGCCGGCGGATCCGGATCATCTCGCTGTTGCTGATCAACGCTGGCTCCTCCCCCGAAGGCGCGCGCCGGGGCATACCCGGTATGTGAATAGTAAGACGTACGAGCGAGCCATTTAGTTGCCCATGATCACGAAGAATTTCTCCGCGTCGCCCGCCTCCGCACCGCGCCGCCCCGGCTCCACTACGGTGGCCCCATGAGCCAGAGCAACGGGCGGCCGTCCGGCCGCGGGCCGAGCGGGGAGCGGCACCGGGGCGCCGTCACGCTGCGCAACCAGGCCATCCCGACCAGCACCGCCGACCAGCGGCTGCTCGACTCCCGGGGCCGGGGCGACTGGAAGACCAAGGACGCCTGGCGGGCGCTGCGCATCCTGTCCGAGTTCGTCGAGGGCTTCGACACCCTCGCCGACCTGCCGGCCGCGGTCAGCGTCTTCGGCTCGGCCCGGAGCAAGCCGGAGAGCCCCGAGTGCCGGCTGGCCGAGGAACTGGGCGGCGCGCTGGCCCGGGCCGGCTACGCGTTGATCACCGGCGGCGGGCCGGGCGTGATGGAGGCGGCCAACCGGGGCGCCGGCGAGGCGGGCGGGCTCTCCGTCGGGCTCGGCATCGAGCTGCCGTTCGAGCAGGGCATCAACGAGTGGGTCGACCTTGCCATCGACTTCCGCTACTTCTTCGCCCGCAAGACCATGTTCGTCAAGTACGCCCAGGCCTTCGTGGTCCTGCCCGGCGGCTTCGGCACCATGGACGAGCTCTTCGAGGCGCTCACCCTGGTGCAGACCGGCAAGGTGACCCGCTTCCCGGTGGTGCTCATGGGCGTCGACTACTGGCGGGGCCTGCTCGACTGGATGCGGGACACCATGGCCGCCGAGGGCAAGCTCGGCCCGACCGACCTGGACCTGATCTGCCTCACCGACGACGTCAACGAGGCGGTCCGGCACATCGTGGAGGCCGAGGCGGTGCTCTCCGCCGAGAAGGAGGCGGTCCGCGAGGAGGCGGTCGCCCGGCTCGCCGCCGACCAGCGGGCCGCCGCCGACGCCGCCCCCGAGGGGCCGGCGGAGCAGGGCTGACCATGGCCAACGTCTGCGTGTTCTGCGCGTCCTCCCGTACCCTCGACGCCCGCTGGCTGGACCTGGCCACCGAGACCGGCGCGGAGCTGGCCCGGCGCGGGCACACGCTGGTCAGCGGCGGCGGGTGCGTGGGGATGATGGGCGCGGTGGCCGACGGGGCGCGGGCGGCCGGCGGCCGGACCCTGGGCGTCATCCCGCAGGCCCTGGTCGACCTGGAGGTCGCCGACCTCGCCTCCGACGAGCTGCTGGTCACCGAGGGGATGGCCAGCCGCAAGACCCTGATGATCGACAAGTCGGACGCGTTCGTGACGCTGCCCGGCGGGCTCGGCACCCTGGACGAGCTGTTCGAGGTCTGGACCACCGCCACCCTGGCCCTGCACGCCAAGCCGATGGTGCTGGTCGACGCCGACGGCTTCTACCGCCCGCTGCTCGACTGGCTGCGCACCCTGGCCGGCCAGCACTTCCTGAAGCCCGCCGGCCTGGACCTCCTCCTGGTGGCCGACACCGTCCCCGAGGCCCTGACCCTCCTGGAGTCCCGCCTGACCTGACCCCCGCCGACCGTGGTCGATCATGAGGTTGACGGCGAAGTCGACCTCCGTGAGTGCCGCCAACCTCATGATCGACGGAACTCCCGGGTGAGGGCGGGGCGGCAGGTTTCCCGGGTGTCGTACC
>NZ_JBSSLX010000018.1:0-49183 GCF_053890995.1 Micromonospora sp. I033
GTTGCCGCGCCGGGTGGTCTCCGCCAGCCCGGCGGAGACCGGCTCGGGGCGGCCACGCCGGGCGGCCGGGTCCGCGACCGGCTCGGGCTCGGTCGGGCGCACCGGGCGCAGCCCGGCGGAGGCCGCCGGGGTCAGCTCCTCGACCTGCTCGCCGCGACGGGCGGCGGCCCGGCGGCCGGGCGCCGGTGCGGGCGTGGTGACTCGGGCGCTGAGCGCGCCGACAAGCGCGTCGCAGCCGGCGTCGCAGGCCCGGACGGAGGCGACCGCCTGCCGCACGGTCTCGGCGACGGCGGCGGTGAGCGCCCGGTTGACGGTGGCCCGCCGCGGCGTCTCGGAGATGGCGACCCGTAGCGCGGTCACCGCGTCGTCGATGGTGTCGGCGTCCGCCACGCCCTCGGCGGCCAGGTGCGCGGCGACGGCGTCCGCCGCGACCGCGACCTCGCGGCCCCGGGCCACCGTGCCGGCGAGCATGCCCGGCTCGGGCAGCGCGTCCAGGACGGCCAGGGAGACCGGCTCGGCCGGGTCGGGATACGCGCGCAGCGCGGCCGGGTAGAGCTCACGCAGCACCTCGCGCAGCGCCACCGCGGCGGAGTGCCGGCCGCTGGCCAGTGCGGCGTGCGCGGCGAGAACCTGCTTGTAGTTGGCGAGATCGCGCGGCGCCGGGAGGGTCACCGCGGAGAGCGCGCCGGCCTGGAGCGCCCGGGCCAGCCCGACCGCCCGGCGCTCGGCCGGCGGGGACTGCATCTCCTCCAGCGAGTCGTCGTCGGCGAAGCGCTCGGCGAAGTCGTCGACCGAGTCGTCGTCCGCGATCGCCAGCGGTCGACCCGCCGCGCTGAGCAGCGAGGTGACCGTGTGGTCGTCGCTGTCGGCCGCGATGGCCGCACCGCTCGGCCCGCCCGACCGCTCCACGAGCAGCGCGACCAGCTGGGCATAGCCCGCCGGGTCGTCGCCGATCTCGCAGACATGCAGCAGACGGCCTGCGTCGTCGACCACAGCGGACGTCAGCGTCGATCCGGCCGAAGCCGACCGGTCGGCCGAATCCGCCGAGGCCAGACCGCAGTACACGCGCACGAGCGCCACGGCGTCGTCCTCCTCCCGGGACACAGGTCTTGTTCTGCCAGAGACTGATGCTCCCCGCTCCGGGTCAGTCGCGCCAGTCCACAACAGCAGAGATCTTGCCGACAATGGTGCGCCAACCCAAACTTGCGGTTTGTGCCCCGATTTTCTTCAGCCGGCGCCGGCCCAGGAATCCACCGATTCCGCCATTGACAGAAGAGCGCAGCGCCTCGTCCAGGTCGTCCAGGCTGGAGCCGGCGGAGAGCATGTCGAGCACGGCCGGTAGCCGCAGCGCGTACGCCAGGTCACGGGCGATCTCACCGGCTTCGATCAACAGCGTGGGGTCCCACGCGTCGTGGCCGCCGCGGAGGTTCTCCACCACCAGGTCGAGCTCGTAGGTGTCCTCGTCCAGCGGGGCGATGTCGGCCGGTTCCACCCGTTCGGACAGTTCATTCCAGCTGTCCAGTTGAGACAGGTCGTTGGGCGCACCGGAACGGATGAAACTGACCAGCGACTCCGGGGTCTTGAACAGCAGCAGCTTGCCCCGGTGGGTGAGGAAGACGGGCACTTCCTCGTCGCCCGCGGCGGCATCCGCCTCGTCCTCGTCGGCGTCCTCGGCGTCCTCGGGTTCCTGGTCGGCGTCCTCGTCCGCGGCCGCCTCGGTGCCGCCGCGGCGGCGGCGCCGGGGCTTCTCCTCGTCTTCCTCGTCCTCCTCGGCGGAGAGGGCGGCGAACTCCTCGTCGAGGATCACCACCTCCTCGTCCTCCTCGGTCTCGACGACCTGGCGACGGGCCAGGAAGGGGTCGTCCTGGTCGCGCTCGGCGACGTCGGTCGGGGTCAGCTCCCGCGCCGGCCGGTACGCCCGCAGCGTGAAGCCGGTGCCGGCGGGCAGGGCGATCTCCACCGGGTCGATCCGCAGCTCGTCCCAGAGCGCGCGGTCCGCCGCCGGGCGGTCGACCTCGACCTCGTCTTCTGCGGCCGACGCGGTGGTGTCGTCGAGCTCGGGCTCGTCGGCGTCGGGCCGTTGGGGCGACTGGCGGGCCACGCTGACCTCCGTGTGCTTTCGGGTTGCCCACCCGACGGCGCTCGACCGCCGAGTGACTCTGCGCACATACCCTAGTGGGCGTCCGGCCGTGACCGGGAGCCGCACCCCGGTGGCGTCCCGACCCGCGGACAAGTAGTCTTGCTACACATGAAGGCCCAGGCGCTGCACGGACACCTGGACGCGCTGCTGCTCGCGGTGCTGGAGCAGGGCGCCCTGCACGGCTACGCGATCATCGAGGCGCTCCGGGCCCGCAGCGGCGGCACCCTCGATCTGCCCACCGGCACCATCTATCCGGCGCTGCGCCGGCTGGAGAGGGCCGGCTACGTGGCCAGCGCCTGGAGCACCGTGAACGGCCGGGAGCGGCGCACCTACCAGCTCACCGAGGCCGGCGGTCGGGCGCTGGCCGGCGAGCGCGCGGGATGGCGCGAGTTCAGCGCCACGGTGGGCCGCTTCCTCGGCACCGACGAGCCGCCCGCCGGGCCGGCCTGAGCCGCGGTCAGCCGGCGACGCGGGGCCCCCGGGTGGTGATCAACCAGTAGCGGGCGGCCCGGGCCAGGGCGAACCAGCCGGCGCCGACCAGCACCGCCCCGATGATCATCGGAGGCCAGGTGAGCGCCGCGTCCCAGAGGTGGACCGACCAGCCGAACAGGGCCACGCCGGCCAACGCCCCGACCGCCAGCCCGGCGGTCAGCCCGAAGCCCACCGCGCGGGCCAGGCGGGGCAGCCGGGGCGAGCCGTGCCGGGCGGCGAGCAGGCCGAGCAGCAGCCCGGCCAGCGCCAGCCCGGCGACCACGCCCCAGATGCCGTTGACCGAGCTGGACAGGAGCAGGTAGCCAGCCGGCGGCCGCGGCCCGTCGCTCCAGCTCGCCCCCCGCCAGGTCAGGTCGCCGGCGACCACCAGCACCGCCGCCACCGCCAGCGCCCGCAGCGCCAGCCCGCGCAGCGCCCCGGCGGCCAGCTCGGCCTGGTAGCCGGGAGCGAGCTCGGCCGGAGTGCCGAACTCGGCCACCGCCCGCCGCTCGGCCTCCGCGACCGGCAGGCCCCCCTCCCGGTACGCGTCGACGGCGTCCTCCAGCGCGTGCCGCGCCTCGGTCAGCAGGTCGGCCTTGAGCCGGGCCGGCCCGTGCAGCTGCCCGGCCAGCTCGCGCAGCCGCTCGTCGACGCGGATCTCCTCGTACCCCCGCATGGGACCACCCTGCCACCGCGGCCGGCCGGCCGCGTCGGGGAAAACCCCGGAAACCGGCTCAGGGGGCCAGCGCCAGGTAACCGCGCTCGGCCGCCTCCTGGAGCAGCCACTGCTCCCGGTACCAGCCCGGCCGGGCCACCAGCTCCTCGTGCCGGCCGCGCTGCACCACCCGGCCCGCGTCGAGCACCACGATCTCGTCCAGCCCGGCGAGGCCGCTGAGCCGGTGGCTGATCAGCAGCACCGAGTGCCCGGCCGGGGTCGCCGCCAGCGCCGAGGCGAGCACCGCGTCGGCGGCCGCCGGGTCGAGCCCCTCGGTCGGCTCGTCGAGCACCAGCACCGGCGGGGCGGCCAGCAGCGCCCGGGCCAGCGCGAGCCGCTGCCGCTGCCCGCCGGAGAGCTGCCCGCCCTGCTCGCCGACCACGGTGTCCCAGCCCTCCGGCTGGGCGCGTACCCAGTCCAGCAGGCCGGCCGCCCGGGTCGCGGCGACCAGCTCCGCCTCGCCGGCGCGGGGCCGCCCGAGCAGCAGGTTCTCCCGGACCGTGGCGTGGAAGACGTACGCCTCGGCGAGCAGGCCGCCGACCACCCGGGGCAGCTCCTCGGCCGGGTGCGCGGACACCGCCACGCCGTCCACGGTGACCCGGCCGGCGTCGGGGCGTACCGCCCCGGTGAGCACGGCCGCCAGGGTGCTCTTGCCGGCGCCGCTCGGCCCGACCACGGCCACCCGGCGACCGGCCGGCAGGTCCAGATCGATCCCGGCCAGGGCGGGCGGCGCCCCCTCGCGGTACCGGACGGTCACGCCCTCGAACCGGACGTCGTGCCCGCCCGGCGCCGGCCCGGCGGGGGTGGTGGCCCCCGGCTCCCCGGCGTCGGTGAGCAGGTCGGCGACCCGGGCCAGGCCGGCGCGGAGCTGGGTGCGCTGCCGGGCCGCCCCGACCAGGGCGAGGGACACCTCGACGGCGGCCAGCGTGCCCACCGCCAGGACGCCGACCAGCACCCCGCCGACGCCCGCGCGCAGCGCCACGACCACGACGGCGGCGGCGGTGAGCCCGCCGACCAGCACCCCGGCCGCGTCCACCGCGAAGCCGGTCGCCGCGAGCCGGCGTTCCAGCCGGGCCAGGCGACCGGCCCGGGCCTCGGCGGCGGCCAGCGCCGTGCCGGTCGCCCCGAAGGCGGCCAGGTCGGCGGCCCCGTGGGTCAGGTCGACCGCGTCCACGGCGAGCGCGCCGCGCAGCGGGGCCACCTCGTCGGCGGCCCGCCGGGTCAGCCCGGCGGCCAGCGCGGGCAGCGCCACGCCGGCCACCAGCAGCCCGACGGCGAGCACGCCCGCGACCGGCGGCGAGATCAGCGCGGCGCTCCCGACCGCGAGCAGGCTGACGAGCGCGGCCGCCGCTCCCGGCACCAGCACCCGCAGCAGCAGGTCCTGCACCGCCTCCACGTCGGAGACCAGCCGGCTCAGCGCGTCACCGGTCCGCTGGGCGGCGGTCTCCCGCCGGGCGGTCAGGGTGGCGAAGACCCGGGCCCGGACGTCGGTGATCATGCGGAGCACCGCGTCGTGCCCGGCGAGCCGTTCGGTGTAGCGGAGCACCCCCCGGCCGACCGCGAGCGCGCGCACCGCGACGATCGCCACGGTCAGCCGGTCCAGCGGCGGCCGGCCGGCGGCGCTCATCAGCAGCCAGGTGGCGGTGGCCATCAGGGCCAGCCCGGCGAACTCGGTGGCCGCGGCGAGCAACCCGGCGCCCAGCAGGCGGCCCAGGTAGGGCCGCGCCAGCCGCAGCACCGCCCGCTCGGCGCTCGCGCCGCCCCGGACCCCGGACGCCGGAGCGGCGGCGACGGTCGGTGCCGGACCGCCCGGCAGCAGCTCGGACGGGTTCGTCTCGGCGGCGGTCGGCGCGCCCGGGTCACGTCCCGCCGGGGTCTTCCCGTCCCGGGCGACCCCGCCCGGTACGGCGCGTACCGGCTGGTCCGGCCCGTCGGGGCGCTCCGGCACGACCGGTCCGTCGGTCATGGCGTCACCTTCCCGGCCGGTACCGGGCTCAGCTCGGTGACCCGGCCGTCGTCGACGCGGAGGATCCGGTCGGCGTCCTCCAGCAGCGCGGGCCGGTGCGCCACCAGCAGCGCGGTACGCCCGGCGACCAGCCGCCGGGTGGCCGCCAGCACGACCGCCTCGCTGGCGCTGTCCAGCCGGGCGGTCGGTTCGTCGAGGAGCACCAGCGGGGTGTCCCGGAGGAACGCCCGGGCCAGCGCGACCCGCTGCCGCTGCCCGCTGGACAGGCCGTGCCCGCGCTCGCCGAGCATGGTGCCGAGCCCGTCGGGCAGGGCGGCGACCACCTCGTCCAGCGCGGCGTCGGTGACCGCGCCGGCCAGCGCGGCGTCCGGCGTGGCCGGGGCACCGAGCCGGATGTTGTCGGCCAGCGAGCCGGCGAAGAGGTGGGCCCGCTGCGGCACCCAGGCCAGCTCGCGCCGCCAGCTGTCGAGGTCGACCCGGGCGAGGTCCACCCCGTCGACGGTGACCCGGCCGGCCGTCGGGGTGACGAAGCCGAGCAGCAGGCCGAGCAGGGTGCTCTTGCCCGCACCGCTGGGGCCGATGACGGCGACCCGCTCGCCGGGGCGGATGGTGAGCGTGACGTCCCGCAGCGCGGTGGTCCGCTCGTACGCGACGGTCACGCCCTCGAAGCGGATCTCGCCCCGGCCGCCCGGCGCCGGCCGGGTGGCCTCCGGGCCGGCCGCCTCGGGCGTCGCGGAGAGGGTGAGCGCCTCGTCCAGCGCGGTCAGCCCCTCCATGCTGGCGTGGAACCGGCTGCCCGCCGCCCGCAGCGGCAGGTACGCCTCCGGGGTGAGCAGCAGCACGAGCAGCGCGGTGGAGAGGGTGATGCCGCCGCCGAGCAGCCGGATGCCGACCGGCACGGCGACCAGCGCCACCGAGAGGGTGGCGACCAGTTCGAGGACCAGCGCCGAGAGGAAGGCGATCCGCAGCGTCTTCATGGTGGCCTGGCGGTGCCCGTCGGCCATCCGGCGGACCACGTCGACCTGGGCCCGGGCCCGGCCGAAGGCGCGCAGCGTGGGCAGCCCGGCGACCATGTCGAGGAAGTGCCCGCCGAGCAGCGACAGCCGCCGCCACTGCCGCTCGGTGGCGGCCTGCGCCTGCCAGCCGAGCAGCGCCCCGAAGACCGGGATGAGCGGGATGGTCAGCGCGATGATGAGCGCGGAGCTCCAGTCGGCGAGCACGATGCGGGCCAGCACGGCCAGCGGCACGGTGACGCTCAACACGAGCTGCGGCAGGTAGCCGGTGAAGTAGGGGTCGAGCGCGTCCAGGCCGCGCCCGGCGAGGGTGGCGAGCTGCCCGGCGCGCCGGCCGGCGACCCAGGTGGGGCCGTGCCGGCCGACCGCGCGCAGCAGGTCGGCCCGGAGCGCCGCCTTGACCGTCGCCGCGGCCCGGGCCGCCACCGTGCCCTGCGCCCAGCTCACCAGCGCCCGGGCGGCGACCGCCGCCAGGAGACCGGCCAGCGCCGGCCGGTGCAGCCGCCCGTCGATCGCGGTGGCCAGCAGGGTGGCCAGCGCGGTGGCCTGCGCGATCACCAGCAGCGCGGTCAGCCCGCCCAGCATCGCGAGCACGGCGAGGTCGCGCCGGGCCGCGGGGACCCGGCGCAGCAGCCGCGGGTCGAACGGGCGGCGGTTCACCAGTACACCGGTGCCCTGCCGTCGGTCCGTCCCCGGAACACCCACCAGCACATCGCCTGAAAGCCTAGTAGGGCCGGGAGGAGCGGCAGCGCGAGCCAGCCCAGCAGCGCCAGGGTCGGCCCGCTCGCGGCCGCGTCGGCCACGGTCAGGGAGGCCGCCGGGTCGACGGTGGAGACCAACACCCGGGGCCAGAGCGCCGCGCCGATCAGCGGCGCCGGCAGGGCCAGCGCCGCGCTGGTCGCCGCGAAGGCCACGCCGGCCCGGCCCCGGCGCAGCGCCGCGCGGGCCACCAGCAGCGCCGCCACCAGCGCCAACGGCAGGAGTACGGCGATCGCCGGGCGCCCCACGGCGGCGCGTACCCGATCGGAGAGCAGCGCCAGGACGGCGGCGGTGGCGACCGCGGTGAGCGCCGCCGGCACCAGGCCGCGGGCCAGCCGGGCGATCGACGGCACGTCGGCGGCCGGCAGCCGCAGCGTGAGGAAGGTCGCACCGTGCACGGCGACCAGGGCGAGCAGCGCCAGCGCGGCGGCGGCCACGAACGGGGTGAGCAGGTGGCCCGCCCCGGCCACGTGCCCGTCGGCGGTCAGTGGCACGCCCTGGAGCAGCCCGCCGAGCAGCGCGCCCCAGCCGAGCGCGGCGAGCACGCTGCCGGCCACCACCACCCGGTCCCAGCCGGCCCGGGCCGCCCCACCCCACGGCCGGCTGCGGAGCTGCACCCCGGCCGTCACCAGCACCACCCCGGCCAGCGCGCCGAGCACGACCGGATAGAGGCCGGAGAGCAGCTCGCCCTCCAGGGTGGGGAAGGCGCCGAACAGGATGCCGACCGCCGCCACCAGCCAGACCTCGTTGCCGAGGAAGAACGGCCCGACCGCGTTCAGCGCGGCCCGCCGGGCCCGCGCGGTGGCGCCCCGGGCGAGCAGCAGCCCGACGCCGTAGTCGTAGCCGCCGAGCACGAGGTAGGTGGCGAAGAAGAGGCCGAGCAGGGCGTACCAGGCGAGTTCCACGGCGGGCTCCCTCAGGCGAACACGGGATGGGGGTGGTGGTCGCTGTCCGGCGCCGGTGGCCGGCCGAGCGCGGGGTCGTGCGCGCCCCGGGCGGCGTGCCGGGCCAGCAGCACCCAGTTGGTGACGGCGAGGGTGCCGAGCAGCAGGGTGAAGCCAATCAGCGAGGTGAGCATCAGCCCGGCGCTCACCGGCGAGACGGCCTGCCCGGTGGGCAGCAGCCCGTACGCGACCCAGGGCTGGCGCCCCACCTCGCGGGCGATCCAGCCGAGGATCACCGCGACGAAGGGCAGCGGCACGGCGAGCAGCACCAGCCAGAGCGGGAACCGCAACCGGATGACCCAGTCCCGCCAGAGCAGCGGCAGCAGGAACCAGACGCAGCCCAGGGTGAAGCCGATGAGGATCATGAAGCCCAGGCCGACGTTGGACAGCACCGGCGGGGCGTAGTCGCCCGGGCCGAACCGCGCCGTCCACTCGGCGACCAGCGCGTCGCGGTCGGCCCCGCCGCCGAACTTGGTCGGCTGGAGTTCGCCGACCGGCCCGAACTGCGCGAAGCCGAAGCCCTGGAGCGTGGTCACCGCGAGCGCCGCGGTGATCAGGCCGAGCCGCAGCGACTTCCGGAAGAGCGCGAAGTCCGGGGTGCGCCGGATCAGGTGCCAGGCGCTGACCGCCGCCATCAGCATCCCGCCGGTGACCAGGCCGGCCGAGACCACGTGGCCGAAGGCGAAGCCGAGGGTGGGGTTGGTAAGCAGCGCCCCGAAGTCGGTGAGGTGGGCGACGCCGTCGCGGACCTCGTAGCCGACCGGGTGCTGGAGCCAGGAGTTGGCCACCATGATCCAGAACGCCGAGGCGTACGCGGTGAGCGCGACGCCCCAGAGCAACGCCAGGTGCACGCCGCGCCGCAGCCGGTGCCAGCCGAAGATCCACATGCCGAGGAACGTGGACTCCAGGAAGAAGGCGACCAGCGTCTCGATGGCCAGCGGCGCCCCGAACACGTTGCCCACGTAGCGCGACAGGCCGCTCCAGTTCAGCCCGAACTGGAACTCCATCACGATGCCGGTGGCGATGCCGAGCACGTAATTGATCACGTAGAGCTGACCCCAGAAGCGGGTGAGCCGCTCGTACACCGGCTTGCCCGTGACGAAGCCGGCGGTCTGCAGGCCGACCAGCAGGGTGACCAGGCCGAGGGTGACCACCACGAAGAGGAAGTGGATCGAGGTGGTGGTGGCGAACTGCAGGCGGGCGAGGAGCAGGGGATCCATGGCCGTTCTCCCACGGGTTGACTCGCTTGTCATAGCGAGCCTACACGTAGACTCACTACCTATGCGGTCCGGTGTCGGCTCCGGAGCGCGGTGAAGCGCCGGTCAGCTCAGGAAGAGGGAGATCGGGAGGGCGACCAGCAGGGTCGCGACGGACAGCGCGGTGGCGCCGAGCACCCGCGGCGGCCGGTCCGCCACCAGGAGCCGCTGCACCCGGACGTCGAGGTCGCGGTCGCCGAGGCCGAGCGTGCCGGCCGGGGTGACCCGGTGCCCGGCGGCGGCGAACCGGCGCAGCGCCCCGGCCAGCGGCTCCTCCGCGTGCAGCTCGCGCGCCTTGTCGTCGGCGCGCATCTCGACCAGCAGGGCCACCCGCTCGTGCGCGTCCCGCACCCAGCGGAACCAGGGCAGCGCCCGGCAGAGCGCGGTGAACGGCAGCAGCACCAGGTCGTGCCGCTCCTGGGCGTGCGCCCGCTCGTGGGTGAGCACCGCCGCCAGCTCGGCACGGTCGAGCAGACTGAGCGTGCCCGCGCTGACCACGACCCGGGGCTTCACCCCGGGCAGGCAGTACGCGGCCGCGCTCGGGTGGTCGAGCACCAGCGCGCCGGGCACCGTGGGGTCGCGCCGGGCGACCAGGCTGAGCAGCTCCCGGTGCCGGCGCTGGGCCCGTACCGTGCCGTGGATGCTGCGCACGGTCGTGGTCAGGAGCACCGCGCCGATGCCGAAGCCGACCCCGACCAGGCCGAGGTGCGGGGCGCCGAGCCCGGCCGGCAGGGTGCCGTGGGCCAGGTCGTCGGCGAGGGTCAGCAGTGCGCTCCCGGTCGGCAGCCCGTACGCGGCCAGGCCGAGCGCCATGGGCAGGCCCATGGCGGAGAGGCCGAGCGCCAGCCCGACCGCCTGCCAGCAGACGATCGCCACCCGCGGGGCCTGCCAGGTCCACCGCGCGGCGGCCAGGACCTGCGCGGTCAGCCAGCAGGCCAGGATGGTCGCGGCGAAGTGCAGGGCGTACGCCACGGCGGCCGCCCTACCGGTCCGTCGCCTCGTCGAGCGACGGGCCACCGGCCCGCGGGTCCTCGACCCGGTCGGTCAGCCCCGCCTGCGCCGGCCCGGAGCCGGTCAGGCCCGCCTCGGCGCCGAGCGCCGCGCGCAGCACCTCCGCCTCGGTGCCGGTCACCGAGCGGGCGAAGCGCACCAGCGCGGCGTCCCGGCTGCCGCCGAGGTCGAGGGCGTCGAGCATGAGCTGGGCGATGTGCGCCTCGCGGGTGGCGGCGGGCCGGTAACGCCAGGCCCGCCCCTCCCGCTCGCGCTGCACCATGCCCTTGCCGGCGAGCCGGTCGAGCACGGTCATCACCGTCGTGTAGGCCAGCTCCCGCCCGTCGAGGGCGTCGGCGACCTCGCGTACGGTCACGCCGTCCGACGTGGCGGGGACCGAGTCCCACAGCACGTCCATCACCGCACGTTCCAGATCACCGAGCCGAGTCACGGGCCAATCCTACCCCGCGTAGTAGAAGGGGCTCACACGCCCTTGGGGTGCCAGACGGTCTTGGTCTCCAGGAGCGTGGTCATCCGGGTGAGGCCCGGGTCGGCGAACCAGTCGTGGTCGGCCGGGGCCGGCCGGAGCACCCGCTTCAGGTTCTCCGCGGCCTTGACCTCCAGCTCGGCGGCCAGGTCGGCGTCGGCGACCCCGGTCAGGTCGATGGCGTTGACGTCCATGTGCGCGGCCAGCGTCGGCACGGTCTCCGACAGTCGGCCGGTGAGGATGTTCACCACCCCGCCCGGCAGGTCGGAGGTGGCCAGCACCTCGGCCAGGGTCACCGCCGCCAGCGGCGCCGACGGGGAGGCGGCCACCACCACGGTGTTGCCGGTCACGATCGCCGGGGCGATCACGCTCACCAGGCCGAGCAGCGCCGGTGACTCGGGGGCCACCACGGCCACCACGCCGGTCGGCTCGGGCGCGGACAGGTTGAAGTACGGCCCGGCCACCGGGTTCGCACCGCCGTAGACCTGGGGGAGCTTGTCGGACCAGCCCGCGTACCAGACCCAGCGGTCGATCGCGGCGTCGACCTCGTCGGCGGACGCGCCGAGGGCGACGAACTGGTCGCGTCGGCCCTCCAGCATCTCGGCGACCCGGTAGAGGATCTGACCGCGGTTGTACGCGGTCGCCCCGGCCCAGCCCTTCACGGCGGCCCGGGCGGCGACCACCGCGTCCCGCGCGTCCTTGCGGGAGGCCAGCGACACGTTGGAGTCCTGCACGAGATACGACCGTCCCGACTCGCTGCGCGGGAACTTCCCGCCGATGAAGAGCTTGTACGTCTTGCGTACCGCGACCCGCTCAGACATTGAGGTACGCCTCCAGCCCGTGCCGGCCGCCCTCGCGACCGTAGCCCGACTCCTTGTAGCCGCCGAACGGCGAGGTGGGGTCGAACTTGTTGAACGTGTTGGCCCAGACCACGCCGGCGCGCAGCCGGTCCGCCATCCACAGGATCCGGGAACCCTTGTCGGTCCAGATCCCGGCCGACAGCCCGTACGGCGTGTTGTTGGCCTTCTCCACGGCCTCGGCCGGGGTGCGGAAGGTCAGCACGGACAGCACCGGGCCGAAGATCTCCTCGCGGGCGATCCGGTGCGCCTGGGTGACCCCGGTGAAGATGGTCGGCGCGAACCAGAAGCCGCGGTCGGGCAGCTCGCACGGCGGCGACCAGCGCTCGGCGCCCTCGGCGGCGCCGGCCTCCGACAGCTCCCGGATCCGGGCCAGCTGCGCGGCCGAGTTGATCGCGCCGATGTCGGTGTTCTTGTCCAGCGGGTCGCCAACCCGGAGCTGGGCCATCCGCCGCTTCAGCGACTCCAGCACCCGGTCGGCGACCGACTCCTGGACCAGCAGCCGGGAGCCGGCGCAGCAGACGTGCCCCTGGTTGAAGAAGATGCCGTTGACGATGCCCTCGACGGCCTGGTCGACCGGGGCGTCGTCGAAGACGATGTTGGCGGCCTTGCCGCCCAGCTCCAGGGTGAGCTTCTTGCGGGTGCCGGCGACCGCCCGGGCGATGGCCTTGCCGACCTCGGTGGAGCCGGTGAATGCGACCTTGTCCACGCCCGGGTGCTCGACCAGCGCCCGGCCGGTCTCGCCGGCGCCGGTGACGATGTTGACCACGCCGGCCGGCAGGTCGGCCTGCTGGCAGATCTCGGCGAAGAGCAGCGCGGTCAGCGGGGTGGTCTCCGCCGGCTTCAGCACCACCGTGTTGCCGGCCGCGAGCGCCGGGGCGATCTTCCAGGCCAGCATGAGCAGCGGGAAGTTCCAGGGGATGACCTGCGCGGCGACGCCGAGGGGGCGCGGGTCCGCGCCGAAGCCGGCGTGCTCCAGCTTGTCGGCCCAGCCGGCGTAGTAGAAGAAGTGCGCGGCGACCAGGGGCACGTCGACGTCGCGCGACTCCTTGATCGGCTTGCCGTTGTCCAGCGACTCCAGCACGGCCAGCTCGCGGGAGCGCTCCTGGATGATCCGCGCGATCCGGAACAGGTACTTGGCCCGGTCCCGGCCCGGCATCGGACCCCAGACCTTCTCGTACGCCTCGCGGGCGGCGCGGACCGCGAGGTCCACGTCCTGGCTGCCGGCCTCGGCGATCTCGGCCAGCACCTCCTCGGAGGCCGGGTTGATCGACTTGAAGCTGCCGCCGTCGGTCGGGTCGACGAACTTGCCGTCGACGAAGAGCCCGTACGAGGGCTTGATGTCCACCACCGAGCGCGACTCGGGGGCGGGTGCGTATTCGAACATCGCGCTCAGTCCAGGGTGAAGTAGTCGGGGCCGGCGTAGACGCCGGTCGTCAGCTTGGTGCGCTGCATGAGCAGGTCGTTGAGAAGGCTCGACGCGCCGAACCGGAACCAGTCCGGATCCAGCCAGTCGGGGCCGACCGTCTCGTTGACCATGACCAGGTACTTGATCGCGTCCTTGGTGGTCTTGATGCCGCCGGCCGGCTTCACGCCGACCTGCCGCCCGGTGGCGGCGCGGAAGTCGCGCACCGCCTCCAGCATCACCAGGGTCACCGGCGGGGTCGCCGCGACCGGGACCTTCCCGGTGGAGGTCTTGATGAAGTCACCGCCGGCCAGCATGGCCAGCCAGGAGGCACGGCGCACGTTGTCGTAGGTGGCCAGCTCGCCGGTCTCCAGGATCACCTTGAGGTGGGCGTCGCCGCAGGCCTCCTTGGTGGCCACGATCTCGTCGTAGACCTCCTTGTAGCGGCCGGCCAGGAAGGCGCCCCGGTTGATCACCATGTCGATCTCGTCCGCGCCGGCCTCGACGGCCGCCCGGGTGTCGGCGAGCTTGATCTCCAGCGGGGCCTGGCCGGACGGGAAGGCGGTCGCCACGCTGGCCAGGTGCACGCCGGAGCCGCGCAGCACCTCGGCCACGTACGGGACCATCGCCGGGTAGACGCAGACGGCGCCGACGTGCGGGCAGGACGGGTCGGCCGGGTCGGGGCGCAGCGCCTTGGCGGCGAGCGCGCGGACCTTGCCGGGGGTGTCGGCCCCTTCGAGGGTGGTCAGGTCGACCATCCGGATGGCCAGGTCGATGGCCTGGGCCTTGGCGGTGGTCTTGATGGAGCGGGTGCCGAGCTGTGCCGCCCGCTGCTCCGCGCCCACCTGGTCCACGCCGGGCAGGCCGTGCAGGAAGGTCCGCAGAGCGGTCTCGGATCGTCCCAGCTCGGAGAGCTCCGACCGGGCCGACGTCGCTGTCGCCGTCATGCCCCGAATACTACGCACCCGCGCGTCGGGTGATCTTGGTCACGCCGCACCGCCGGCAGCGCCGGCACGTGAGCGGCGTCGCTGGTCCGACCGCACCGGCGATGCGCCCGGCCCCGGACCGGTAGGTTGAGCGATCGTGGACGTACACGTCATTGACCACCCGCTCGCCCAGGCGCGGCTGACCGCCATGCGGGACGCCCGGACCGACTCGGCGTCGTTCCGGGCCGCGCTGCACGAACTCACCACCATGCTGGTGTACGAGGCCGCCCGCTCGTTCCCCGTCGAGAAGTACCCGGTGCAGACCCCGGTCACCGCCACCGAGGGCACCCGGCTGGCGAACCCGCCGCTGCTGGTGCCGGTCCTGCGGGCCGGTCTCGGCATGGCCGACGCCGCGCTCGGCCTGCTGCCCGAGTCGTCGATGGGCTTCGTCGGCCTGGCCCGCGACGAGGAGACGTACGAGCCGCGCGCGTACATGGAGTCGCTGCCCCGGGACCTGAAGGGCCTGCCGGTGCTGGTGCTCGACCCGATGCTGGCCACCGGCGGCTCGCTGGAGCACTCCTGCCGGCTGCTCGCCGACCGCGGCTGCACCGACATCACCGTGCTCTGCGTCCTCGCGGCGCCGGTCGGCATCGAGCGGCTGGAACGCTCCGGGCTGCCGTTGCGCCTGGTCACCGCGTCGATCGACGAGGGCCTCAACGACCGGATGTTCATCGTCCCGGGCCTCGGCGACGCCGGGGACCGCCAGTTCGGCGGCATGCCCCGCTTCTAACCCTCCTCCACGCCGTCGATCATGGAGTTGTGGCAGCGGACAAGCATCACCTACCGCCCGCAATCCGGCACCACAGCTCCATGATCGACGCGCGGCGGGCGCGTTGGCTCCCCCGGCGTGCGGGGAGGCGCTAGCGTTCCGGGCCATGACTGGTGTTGCGCTCGCCGAAGAGCTGCTGCTCCTCGCCTATGACGACGAAACCGGCAAGGCGACCATGCCCCGGATCAGCCTGGACCTCGGCATGGCCGCCGCGGTGCTGGTCGAGCTGGCCCTGGCCGGCCGGATCGCGTACGCCGACGGGAACCTGGCGGTGCTCGACCCGGCGCCGACCGGCGAGCCCATCGCCGACGAGGTCCTGGCCCGGATCGCCGCCGACACCCCGCACACCCCGTCGTCGTGGGTGCAGCGGCTGCGGCACGGCCTGCGCGACCGGATCCTCGGCGACCTCTGCGGCCGGGGCGTGGTGCGGGACGTGGACGAGACCGAGCTGGGCTTCATCCACGTGCACCGCTACCCGGTCGCGGACGCCTCGGTGGAGGCCGACATCCGGCAGCGGCTGGCCGACGCGCTGACCGTCGGGCAGCTCCCCGACGAGCGGACCGCCGCGCTCGCCACCCTGGTCGCGGTGCTGCGGATGGAGCCGGCGCTCGGCCTGACCGGCGCCGCCGCCGAGGACGCCGGCAAGCGCCTGGAGGAGATCGCCGCCGGCGCCGGCTTCTCCGGCACGGTGAGCCTCGACGACAGCGTCGTCCGCCCCTCGGTCAGCCTGGTCATCGCCGCCCTGGCCCAAGCGGTCGACGCCGCCCTGGGCAAACGCCCCTGACGCCCCGCCCACACCGGTTGATCATGAGGTTGGCGGCGCAGAAAGCGGTTGCCGACGCCGCCAACCTCATGATCACCGCATTGGGGGCGAGGGTCAGAGGCCCAGGGCGGCGGCGATCTCGTTGCGGAGTTCCGTCACCGCGGCGTGGGCCTGGCGGCGGGCCGTCGGGACGTCGCCGTTCGTCACCGGCGCCACCACCTCCAGGTACGCCTTGAGCTTCGGCTCGGTGCCGGAGGGGCGGATGACCACCCGGGCCGCGTCGGTGCGCAGGATCACCACGTCCGCCTCGGGGAGGAGGTCGACCGTCTCGGTGACCGGGTGCCCGAGCAGCGCGGTCGGGGTGGTGGCCCGGATCCGGGTCATCGCGTCGGCGATCACCCGCAGGTCCTCCACCCGGACCGAGAGCTGGTCGGTGTGGTGCACGCCGAACTCGGCGGCCAGCTCGTCCAGCCGGTCGGTCAGCGTCCGGCCCTCCGCCTTCAGGCCGGCGGCCAGCTCGGCGACGGTCAGCGCGGCCGTGATGCCGTCCTTGTCCCGGACGTGCTCCGGCGCGACGCAGTAGCCGAGCGCCTCCTCGTAGCCGAAGACCAGCGGCTCCCGGCCGCCACCGGCCCGGACGATCCACTTGAACCCGGTCAGCGTCTCGTCGTACGGCAGCCCCCGGGCCGCGGCCATGGCCCGGAGCAGGGTCGAGGAAACGATCGTGGTGGCATAGAGGCCGGTCACCCCGCGCCGCATGAGGTGGTCGGCGAGCAGCGCGCCCACCTCGTCCCCGCGCAGCATCCGCCAGCTCCCGTCCGCCGGCACGGCCACCGCACACCGGTCCGCGTCCGGATCGTTGGCGATGGCGATGTCCGCGCCGGTGCTGCCGGCCAGCGCGACGAGCTTGTCCACCGCGCCCGGCTCCTCCGGGTTGGGGAAGCTGACCGTCGGGAAGGCCGGGTCCGGCTCGGCCTGCTCGGGCACCACGCCGGGCACCGCGAAGCCGGCCCGGGCGAACGCCGCGGTCAGCACCGCCCCGCCCACCCCGTGCAGCGGGGTGTACGCCACCTTCAGGTCCCGCGGGCCGGCCGGGTCGACCACCGCGGCGGCCCGCTCCACGTACCCGGTGACCAGGTCGTCGCCGAGCACCTGGCCGGGCGGGCCGAGCGGCACCTCGGCCAGCGGGCCGACCGCCCGGATGGCCGCCTCGATGCCGGCGTCGGCCGGCGGCACGATCTGCGCGCCCGCGCCCAGCTCCCCGCCGAGCTGCGCACCCAGGTAGACCTTGTAGCCGTTGTCCTGCGGCGGGTTGTGGCTGGCCGTGACCATCACCCCGGCCACCGCGCCGAGGTGCCGCACCGCGAAGGCCAGCACCGGGGTCGGCAGCGGGCGGGGCAGCAGCAGCGCCGGGCGACCCGCGCCGGTGGCCACCTGGGCGGTGCGCTCGGCGAAGGCCAGCGAGCCGCGCCGGGCGTCGTACCCGATCACCAGCGGGCCCTCGCCGCCCTGGGCGGCGAGCCAGCCGACCAGCCCGGCCGCGGCCTGGGTGACCACCGCGAGGTTCATCCCGTTCGGGCCGGCGCGCAGCGGGCCCCGCAGCCCGGCGGTGCCGAAGGTCAGCGGGCCGGCGAACCGGTCGGCCAGCTCCGCCGCGCTGCCCGGCAGGTTGGCGAGGACGGCGCGCAGCTCGCCCCGGTCGGCCGGGTCGGGGTCGTCGTCGAGCCAGCGCTCGGCCCGGGCGCGAAGGTCGTCAAGGTCAGTGGTATCCGCCGCCATTGCCTCATGAAAGCACGGCGGCGGATCACCACTGGCCGTCGGCCTCGACTTCAGTTGGCTCCGGCGAGCTGGAACGACCGGGCCATGGCGTCGAAGATCGGCTTGCTCTCGGCGAACTTGGCGTCCGTGGAGGAGAGGTAGAACGAGTAGACCTTGCCGTCCTTCACCACGCCACGCCACATTCCGTGGCGCATGGCGTCGCCCTCGCCACAGGTGTATTCCAGCTGGGCCGCCGCCTGGCCGGCCAGCTGTTGTTCCGAGATCGACAGCTCGGTGTACGGCTCGGGGCAGTTCTTGCTCTTGGCGCTGTTCTTCTTGAGGTTCTTCGAGGCGAACTCCGCCCAGCTGACCGAGGTGCCGCCCCATTCCTCGGCGATGACCCGGACCTTGCGGCCGCTGTCCTGGGGGTCGACGAAGTCGACGTAGAGGCCGCCCGTCTGCCGCTGCCAGCCCTTCGGCACCTGGATGTTGACGCCCTTGACCGACTGCTCCTGCATCTCCACCGGCGGGGCCTCGGCCGACGTCGAGGGCAGCGCACCCACGATGGGCGGGGGCCCGTCGTCGCCGCCGCTGGTCAGCGCGATCACGCTGACCAGAAGCAGCACGGCCACCCCACCGGCGGCGGCGAGCTGGACCTTGCGCGGCCAGCCCTTCACCCGGCCGACGAGTTGGCCGCCAGCACCCTTGGCCCGGCCGAGCGTTCCGCCGCCCGCCGGTGCGGCGGCCGGCGCGGTCGTCCACGGCTGACCGGTGCCCGGCACCGACCACTGGTTGCCGCCGTACACCGGCTGGGTGGTGTCGGCGCCGCGGCCGTAGACCGGCTGGGTGGCGTCCGGGTGGCCGGCGGGCACCCGCTGGGTGGCGTCCGGCGCGGCGGTGTGACCGAGCCGCTGGGTGGCATCCGGCGAGATGCGCTGGGTGGCCTCCGGGGCCGCGCCCGCCGCCGACATCAACCCGGTCGGGGTGTGCAGCGGGCCGGCCAGCGCGTCGGCGCTGGTCTCGTCCAGCGCGGCGCCGCCCGCCGCCGCGGACCCGGGCCGCTCGCCGCGGCGCAGGGCGGCGAGCCGGTCGGTCAGCGACTCGCCGGGGCCGATCATCGCGCGGCCGCCGATCTGGCCGCTCGGCTTCGGCTCGGGCGTGATGATGGCCGGCGGCGTCGAGGGCCGCTGCACCGGCACGACGGCGTAGGGGTCGGTGACCGAGTTGACCGCGGTGGCGGTGCTGGTCAGCGGGCCGGCGAGCAGCTCGCGCAGCATGCCCCGGGCGGTGTGCACGTCCAGCCGCCGGGCCGGGTCCTTCTCCAGCAGGCCCATCAGCACGCGGGTCAGCGGGCCGCTGCGCTGCGGGGTCGCCGGCGGGTCCTCGACCACCGCGTGCATGGTCTCGATCGGGTCGCCCTTGTCGAACGGGGGACGGCCCTCCACCGCGGTGTAGAGCGTCACGCCGAGCGAGAAGAGGTCGCTGGGCGGGCCGAACTCCTGGCCCATGGCCCGCTCGGGGGAGATGAAGTGCGGCGAGCCGAGCACCATGCCGGGCGTGGTGAGCTGCACGTCGGTGGGCATCCGGGCCACGCCGAAGTCGGTAAGCACGCACCGGCCGTCGGAGCAGATCAGCACGTTGGCCGGCTTGACGTCGCGGTGCAGCACGCCGATCGCGTGCGCCACCTCCAGCGCGCCGAGCAGGGCGATGCCGATCTTGGCGACGGCGCGGGGCGCGACCGGCCCGTCCTCGATCACCATGTCGGCCAGGCTGCGGGCGTCCAGCAGCTCCATCACGATCCAGGGGCGGCCACCCTCGGTGACCACGTCGTAGACCTGCACCACGGCGGGGTGCTGGATCGCGGCGGCGGCGCGGGCCTCGCGGAGGGTGCGCTCGTACAGGGCGTCGCGGTCGCTGGGTGCGAGCCCCGGCGGGAGCACGACCTCCTTCACCGCCACGTCACGGCGCAGCAGGGTGTCTGTCGCGCGCCACACCGTGCCCATGCCGCCGTTGCCCACCGGCGAGCGCAGCGAGTAGCGCCCACCGATAGTGGTGCCGGGTGCTGCGCGTCCAGTGGGGGGACTGGCCGGTCCACCGCTCCACGTCGGGATCTGAGTCACAGAAAAGCCACCGGGGGATATCGAGGGGGCTGGGACACAACCCCTCTATCTTGCTGGTTCCGACGCCCGATGCGAAACCCGACGCGGCGGGCGTTTACCTACTCGACGGTATGTGGCCAGCTACTCACCTCCGGTCCATGCCCGCCGCCGGGGTGTGCGGTATCCCTCACCCAACGAACGGCGACCGCGTCCTACCATCCGGTAATGAGCGAAGCGCGGTCAAGCGAGTCGGGTTTCCCGATCAAGGGCGTCTACACGGCGGCGGACCTTCCGGAGGACCTGGACTCCCGGCTGGGCGGCCCGGGCCAGTACCCGTACACCCGCGGGGTCTACCCGACGATGTACACCTCCCGGCCGTGGACCATGCGGCAGTACGCCGGCTTCGGCACCGCCACGGAGAGCAACGCCCGCTACCACCAGCTGCTGCGCGCCGGCACCATGGGCCTCTCCGTCGCCTTCGACCTGCCCACCCAGATGGGGTACGACTCCGACGACCCGATCGCGCACGGCGAGGTGGGCAAGGTCGGGGTCGCCATCGACTCCATCGAGGACATGCGGACGCTCTTCGACGGCATCCCGCTGGACAAGGTCTCCACCTCGATGACGATCAACGCGCCCGGCTCGGTGCTGCTCCTGCTCTACCAGCTCGTGGCGGAGGAGTCCGGGGTGCCCGGGTCGGCGCTCAACGGCACCATCCAGAACGACATCCTCAAGGAGTACATCGCCCGGGGGACGTACATCTTCCCGCCGAAGCCCTCGCTGCGGCTGGTCGCCGACACCTTCGCCTACTGCCGGGCCGAGGTGCCGAAGTGGAACACCATCTCCATCTCCGGTTACCACATGGCCGAGGCGGGTGCGTCGCCCGCGCAGGAGATCGCGTTCACCCTGGCCAACGGCGTGGAGTACGTCCGGGCGGCGCTCGCGGCCGGGCTGGCCGTGGACGACTTCGCGCCCCGGCTGTCCTTCTTCTTCGTGGCCCGCACCACGCTGCTCGAAGAGGTCGCCAAGTTCCGGGCGGCCCGGCGCATCTGGGCGCGGCTGATGCGCGACGAGTTCGGGGCGAAGGACCCGAAGTCGATGATGCTGCGGTTCCACACCCAGACCGCGGGCGTGCAGCTCACCGCCCAGCAGCCGGAGGTGAACCTGGTCCGGGTCGCGGTGCAGGGCCTCGGGGCGGTGCTCGGCGGCACCCAGTCGCTGCACACCAACAGCTTCGACGAGGCGATCGCGCTGCCCACCGAGAAGGCCGCCCGGCTGGCGCTGCGCACCCAGCAGGTGCTGGCGTACGAGACGGACCTGACCGCCACCGTCGACCCGTTCGCCGGGTCGTACGTGGTGGAGGCGATGACCGCCGAGCTGGAGACGGCCGCCGACGAGCTGATGCAGCGGGTCTTCGACCACGGTTCGGCGGTGGACGCCATCGAGGCCGGCTTCCAGAAGCGGGAGATCGAGCAGTCGGCGTACCGGATCGCCCAGGAGATCGACTCGGGCGAGCGGGTGGTGGTCGGGCTCAACCGGTTCCAGATCGACGAGGAGGAGCCGTACGAGCCGCTGCGGGTGGACCCGTCGATCGAGGTCGGCCAGGCGGAGCGGCTGGCCAAGCTGCGCGCCCAGCGGGACTCCGGTGCGGTCGAGCGGGCCCTGGCCGAGCTGCGGGTTGCGGCCGAGGGCAACGCCAACGTGCTGTACCCCATGAAGGAGGCGCTGCGCGCCCGGGCCACCGTCGGCGAGGTGTGCGGGACGCTGCGCGACGTGTGGGGGATCCACCGGCCGAGCGACCGGTTCTGAGTCGACCCGACGGCGGCCCCGCCGGCACCCGCACGTGGTGTCCGGCGCGGGCCGCCGTCGCGTTCCCGACCTCACGCTGACCTGGGCGAACGTCCCGCGTCGGCGTACAGTCGATGGTCTCCCCGCACGCGGCGGGGGCGGTGACGGCTCGGTGCGGATCCTCCCCGGGCGACGCCGCCCGGGCGCCGCTCCCGGTCGATCGGGCAGCGTGGCCGTGACCGGCGCGCGTGTGCGGATCGGGATTACGGGTAACCCGGTCGGGTGATCCGGACGGACAGCCTGTGCGGTCGCACTCAGGACCGGCATGTCACCGTCGGGAGTCGTTCGACAGCCGACCGTTGTCACGCAATTGTCCGAGCGGCAGTTAATTTCCATGACTAATGCGACAATTCGGAACGACGGCTTCGGATTTGGTGACCGTTGAATCGGTTACGCGTTGTAGGAGGTGTGGGGCAGATGACGGCGTTCGACCGCGATCTACCTGCTGTCCCGCAGATATTTGAGCCCTCCCACCAGGGCATTCGTGACGCTGCGCGGTCCGACCGCTACGCGAAAGACGTTGCGCAGCGTCACCGCCGGAGGTCTAGGCTGTCTGCTGTTCTCCCCGATGATCCATCCATCTCTAGTGATCGAGAATTCGACGTGACGAGTGCGTTGACGTTGCCCTCGGGCAGCCCGCTGGCGTCGTCCTGGCCGGAGGCGCCGACCGGGTCCCAGCCCCTGCCCCTCGAGCTCGACCATCTGCTCGCCCTGCGGGTACCCGGCCTCATCGCGACCCGCCGTCACATCCACTCGCACCCGGAGCTGTCGGGCGAGGAGTTCGAGACGGCCGCCCTGGTCCACCGCGAGCTCTCCCTCGCCGGCCTGAAGCCGCGCCTGCTGCCGAAGGGCAACGGCGTCATCTGCGACATCGACGGGCGCCCGGACGGCCCCGTGATCGCACTCCGCGCGGACATCGACGCGCTGCCGCTCAGCGACCCCAAGGACGTGCCGTACCGGTCCACGGTGGACGGCGTCTGCCACGCCTGCGGCCACGACGTGCACACCACCGTGATGCTCGGCGTCGGCATGCTGCTCGCCCAACTCGCCGACCTCGGCCAGCTCGACGGCCGGGTGCGGCTCATCTTCCAGCCCGCCGAGGAGATCCTGCCCTGCGGCTCGCTGGAGGTCATCGAAGCCGGCGGCCTGGACGACGTGGTGCAGATCTTCGCCGTGCACTGCGACCCGAACCTGCCGGTCGGCAAGGTCGGCCTGCGGGTCGGCCCGATCACCGCCGCCGCCGACAACGTCACCGTCCGGCTCACCGGCCCCGGCGGGCACACCGCCCGCCCGCACCTGACCGTGGACCTGGTCGACGCGCTCGGCCGGCTGGTCACCGAGGTGCCGACCCTGGTCAGCCGCCGGGTGCCGGCCAACAGCGGCCTGCTGCTGGTGTTCGGCCACGCCTCGGCCGGCACCCGCTACAACGTCATCCCCTCCGAGGCCTGCGCCGCCGGCACCCTGCGGGTGATGGACCGGGACACCTGGGACCAGGCCCCGAAGATCGTGGCTCAGGTGGTGCGGGACGTGCTCGCCCCCACCGGCGCGACCGTCGACCTGGAATACCTGCGCGGCCGGCCGCCGGTCACCAACGACGCCCGGGCCATCGGCGTGCTCACCGCCGCCACCGCGGCCGCGCTCGGCCCGGAAGGCATCGCGGAGACCCCGCAGAGCATGGGCGGCGAGGACTTCTCCTGGTACCTGGAGCACGTGCCCGGCGCGCTCGCCCGCCTCGGCGTCGGCCGGAACGGGCCCAACGTGGACCTGCACCGGGCCTCGTTCGACGTGGACGAGCGCGCCATCCCGGTCGGCGTACGCCTCATGGTCCAGACCGCGCTGCGGGCACTGGCGGCGGCCCGCTAGGCACCGGACCGGCCGGTCCCGGCACCGCCGGGCCGGCCGGCGGCTTACGGCGCCCGCGCCGGCGGGCCAGGGTCACCAGCAGCGCCACCGGCACGCCGATCGCCACCGCGAACGGCAGCAGCGCGCCCAGCACCGTGAGCGCCACCCGCACCGCGCCCAGGAACGCCGACCAGCCGCCGCGCAGACCGGCAAGGAAGCCGAGTTCCGTCTCCTCCTCGGGGGCCACGGCCTCCGGGCCGACGAAGGTCACCGTGATGGTGGAGAGCGCGGTGAGGTCGGCGAGCCGGCGCTTCTTCGCCTCCAGCGAGGCCAGGTCCGCCTCCCGGCGGCCCACCTCGTTCTCCAGCGTGACCAGGTCGCTGATCGAGGTGGCGCGGGCCAGCAGCCGCCGGGCGCTGTCCACCCGGGCGCGCTGGGTGGCGATCCGGGCGTCCAGGTCCACGGTCTCCTCGGTGACGTCCTCGGTCCGTACCTCGCGGCGCTCCTGCTCACCGAGCTCGGCCAGCGCCTCCAGCACCCTGGTGAACCGATCCGCCGGCACCCGCAGGATCAGCTCGGCCCGGGCGTCCGCCGAGTCGCTGTGGCGCTGGTCGCCGCCGACGAAACCGCCGGCCCCCGTCACCACCGTGCTCGCCTCGCGCGCCGCCCGCTCCACGTCGTCCACCCGCACCTGGAGCGTTCCGGTGTAGATGATCGCCCGCTGGTCGATCCGCAGGTCCGCGGCGCCCGCGCCGGACTTCGCCTGCTCCGGTGCGGCCTGGTCCCGCGCCGCCTCCCCGCCCGCCGGCTGCTGCGCGGCCGTGCCCGCGTTGTCGCTCCCGCCGTCGCCCGCGCTGCAGGCTCCGGCACCCAGCACCACCAGCAGCCCGGCCGCCGCGAGCACGCGGCCCCGGCGGCGGCTGTCCCGTATCCTCATGTCCCCGCTCCGATCCTTCGGCGGCCCCCGCTGCGGGACCGATACGTCGGACGCGACGCGACACCGCGCCGGTTCCGGCAGACT
Source organism: Micromonospora sp. I033 (assembly GCF_053890995.1). Lineage (NCBI taxonomy): Bacteria > Bacillati > Actinomycetota > Actinomycetes > Micromonosporales > Micromonosporaceae > Micromonospora > Micromonospora sp. I033. Next base: position 24,090 of record NZ_JBSSLX010000018.1, read on the forward strand.
GCGCTGAGGACGTCACGATTCGATAATCGAGGAGTCACGATGCAGGTCACCAAGTACGCCCACTCCTGCCTGCGGCTGGAGCACGACGGGGGAGTGCTGGTGGTGGACCCCGGTGTCTACAGCGAACCCGAGGCGCTGGACGGGGTGGACGCCGTGCTGATCACCCACGAGCACCCGGACCACGTCAACGTCGAGGCGCTGACCCGGGCGCTGGACCGCCGACCGGTCCCCGTCCACGGTCCGGCCTCGCTCGCCGGCGTCCTCGGCGACGCGGCCGAGGCGCTGACCGTGGTCACGCCCGGTGAGTCGTTCACCCCGGCCGGGGTGGCGGTCCGCGCGTACGGCGGCCAGCACGCCGTCATCCACCCGGACATCCCGGTCGTCCAGAACCTGGGTTACGTGTTCAACGACGTGGTCTACCACCCGGGCGACTCGCTGGTCGTCCCCGACGACGTCCAGGTGGACACCCTCTTCGCCCCGATCCACGCGCCCTGGTCGAAGTTCTCCGAGGTGGTCGACTTCATCCGGGCGGTCGCCCCGCGGCGGGCCTTCGCGCTGCACGACGCGCTGCTCAACGACAAGGGCTTCGGCGTGCTCGACCGGCAGTACACCGCGCTGTCGAAGACCGAGTACCGGCGGCTGGAACCGGGCACCCGGATCGACGCCTGAGCGGGCATGGCCGGTCCACCCCCCGACCTGGTCCAGCGGCTCTACGCGACGCCGCCGGACCGCTTCGTCGCGGCCCGCGACGCCGCCGTGGCCGAGGCGCGCCGCGCCGGCGATCCGAAGGCCGCCCGGGAGATCGGCAAGCTGCGTCGGCCCACCGTGGCGGCCTGGCTGGTCAACCTGCTCGCCATCCGCCGCCCGGAGCTGGTCGCCGACCTGGCGCAGCTCGCCGAGTCGCTCCGCTCCGCCCAGCGCGAGCTGCGCGGCGGCCGGCTCCGCGAACTCTCCGCGCAGCGCCGGGCCGTGGTGGGCGCGCTGGTCGCCGAGGTACGCGAGCTGGCCACCGCCGAGCCGGGCGCCCCGCCGGTCGGGAAGCTGCCGCTCGGCGAGGTCGAGGCGACGCTGAACGCGGCGCTCTCCGACACCGAGGTGGCCGAGCAGGTACGCGCCGGCCGGCTGCTGCGCCCCAGCCACTACGCCGGGTTCGGCGAGGTGCCCCGGCCGCAGCTGCGGCTGGTCACCGGGGGCGGGGAGGAGGAACCCGCCGTACCGGACCGGGCGGCCGAGCGGGCCGAGGCCCGGCGGACGCGTGACGAGCGGGCCGCCGAGCGGGCGGCCCGGGCCGAGCGGGCGAAGCGCCGCCGGGCCCTGGACCGCGAGCTGGCGAAGGCCCGCGACGACCAGGACCGGGCCGAGGCGGAGCTGGCCGAGGCCACCGGCGCCGAGCGGGACGGCGCGGCGGAGCTGGACCGGATCGAGACCGAGCTGGCCGAACTGGAACGCCGCCGGGCCGTCGCCGAGCAGGAGCTGAGCCGGGCCAAGCTGGCCCGCCGGGGCGCGGAACGGGCGCTCACCGCCGCCCGCCGGCGCACCGGCGAGGTGGAGGCCGCGGTGGAGGCGCTGGACGCCGAAGAGGGGGATGCCGCGGAGGGTGGCGACGAGGCAGACTGACCGTGATGGATGACCACGGTGGACGGACGGTGGGGTGCCGCCGATGACCCCGGAGCAGGTCGCCGCCGCCAGCAAGCCGCTGGTGCTGGAGCTCGGGGAGGCGTTCTCCCGCTGCCCGTCGACGCTGCGTCGGGCCCGGCTGCTCGGCATCTCCGGCTGGGCCTTCTACATCACCGGCCGGGCCGGCGCGCTCGGCGACGTCCGCGCCGAGACGGTCGCCGCCGCACTCGGTTTCATCGCCCCGGAGGCCGTCGCCGACGGCTGGGACGCCGCCGTGCGGACCGTCCCGCCGCTGGAGGTGGCGGGCGCGAACCTGGCCGAGTGCTGCCGGTGGGGCGCCACCCACCTCGGCGACGCCCCGGAGACCTCCCGCCTCGCCGGGCTGCTGCGCCGGGCGGTCGACGCGGCGGACGGCAGCGGCATGCCGCTCTTCGCCGCCTGGCGGGCCATGCCCGTCGACGACCCCGCGCCCGGGGCCCGGGCGGCCGTCGCGCTGCTGCTGCTCCGCGAGCACTTCGCCGGGGCCTACCTGCTGGCGGTGCGGGCCGCCGGGATGACACCGCTGGAGGCGGTGCTGGCCGGGCCGGAGGGGGACGCCGGAGCCGCCGCGTGCGGCTGGTCACCGCCGTACCCGCCGGTGGGGCCGCTGGTGCGGCGGCGGCTCTGGGCCGAGGCGGTGACCGACCGGCTGGTCTCGCCGGCGTTCCGGGCGCTCGGCCCCGGCGAGGGCGCGGAACTGCTCAACCTGCTCACCGCCGCCCGGCTGCACGTCCGCGGCGGATAAATGGGGAGCGCGGTCGCCGGGACGGCTGTCAGGATCTGCCGCGTGACGATTCCCGCCGGCTGGACCGCCCGCCGCCCCACCCTCGACGACGTGCCCGCGATCCTCACGGTGGTGCACGCCGCCGACACCTTCGCCGTCGGCTACCCCGACTTCGACGCCGAGGACGTCCGGGACGCCCTGACCGCGCCCTTCGTCGACATGGCCCGCGACTCGTGGCTGGTCACCGACCCGGACGGCGTCGCCGTCGGCTGGACGATCCTCAGCAACCCCACCGGGGTGGGCCGCGAGTGGGTCGAGGTCTACGTCGACCCGGACCGGGCGGCTGACCTGCGCGCGCCCCTGCTGGCCCGGCTGCTCGACCGGGTCGCCGAGCGGGCCGCGGAGCGCGGCCTGCCCGCGCTCACCGCCCGCACCGGCGTCTTCGCGCCGGAGACCCGCTGGGCGGAGGAGCTGGCCGAGGCCGGCTTCACCCTGCTCAAGCGTTACATCCGGATGACCCGCTCGCTGGCCGACCTGCCCGCCGAGCCGCCGCTCCCGGCCGGGGTGACCATCCGGCCGCTGCGCGCCGACGACGAGGCCGACCTGCGGCTGTTCCACCGGATCTTCGACACCGCGTTCCGGGACACCCCCGACTACGAGCCGGTCGACTTCGACGCGTGGCGCGAGCAGCTTCCCTCGTACGGCAAGGTGTGGGACGAGTGGTTCCTGGCCGAGGTCGACGGCGAGCCGGCCGGCGCGCTCCAGTCCTCCGACCAGGCGCTGGACCAGGACATGGGCTGGGTCCGGACGCTGTCGGTGCTGCCCGCCCACCGGCGGCGCGGGGTGGGGGCGGCGCTGCTGCGCCGGGCCTTCGCCGTCTACGCCGCGAAGGGCCGGGCCGAGGCCGGTCTCGGCGTCGACCTGGCCAACCCGACCACCCCGGTCACCCTCTACCGCTCGGTCGGGCTGGCCGAGGCGCGCTGGACCGACATGTACGAGCGGAGTGTCCCCGCCGCGGGTGTGTGATGCGCGACCCGCCGCGGGGCCGCCGCCCGGCCGGGGAACCGGCCGGAGCAGACTGGAGACGTGGGATACGCGCTACGCGGACGCGGTGCCGGTGGGGCGGGACCGCAGCTCGGTGACGTAGTCGTCCGGCGCGCCCGCCTTCTCCGCCGCGTTCGCGATCTCCGAGAGGTACCACGACGTCGGCAGGCCGCCCTCGTAGCCGTCGAAGACGTAGACCCAGGCGGTCACATCCCCGTCCAGCGTCGAGACGCGCACGGTCAGCTTCCGGTACGTCCCGGAGGTCACGCCCTCGATCTCGTCGAGCTGGGCCGCGTCGTACGGGTGGATGTCGTAGAGCGCCACGAAGACCCGGTCGCCCGGCGACTCGACGACCGTGCTGACCGAGCCCTCCCAGCCGATGACGTCCTCGCCCGCGAAGGTGAGCCGCCACCCCTCCAGCCAGCCGGTACCCACCATCGGCGAATGCGGACAGTAGGCACGCATGCGGGCGGGGTCCAGGTTTGAGCCGTAGGCGGCGTAAAGACGCACGGCGATGACGATAGCCCGGCCGACGGGTGGGGGAGAATACGACGGTGCGTGTCGAGCGCGACGGGGAGAAGAAAGTCACTGTGAGCACTGACGAGGGGCGAGCGCGGTGAGCGCGAGGAGTGCAGCGGAGCGGAGCCCCGCAGTCGCGAACGAAAGGATGGCTCCGTGAGCCAGATCGTGATCATCGGCGGGGGGCCGGCCGGGTACGAGGCGGCGCTGGTCGCCGCCCAGCTGGACGCTGATGTCACCGTGGTCGAGGCGGAGGGCGCCGGCGGCGCCTGCGTGCTCTCCGACTGCGTGCCCTCCAAGACCTTCATCGCCAGCTCCGAGGTGGTCACCGGCTACCGGGACACCGAGGAGTTCGGCGTGCACTCCGACGGGCTGGAGGCGGTCACCGTCGACGCCCCGGCGGTGCACGAGCGGGTCAAGCGGCTCGCCCTGGCCCAGTCCGCCGACATCCACGCCAAGCTGGTCAAGGCGGGGGTCGAGTTCGTCGCCGGCACGGCCCGGCTCGGCGAGGACACCCTCGGCCACACCCACCGGGTGATCGTCGCACCGACCGGCGGGGGCGAGGAGTACTCGATCGCCGCCACCACCGTGCTGGTCGCCACCGGCGCCACCCCGCGCCAGCTCCCCACCGCGCTGCCCGACGGCGAGCGCATCCTGACCTGGCGCCAGGTGTACGACCTGCCGGAGCTGCCCGAGCACCTGATCGTGGTGGGTTCCGGCGTGACCGGCGCGGAGTTCGCCAGCGCGTACCTGGCCATGGGGGTCCAGGTCACCCTGGTCTCCAGCCGGGACCGGGTCATGCCGCACGAGGACGCGGACGCCGCCTCGGCGATCGAGCGGGTGTTCCGCAACCGGGGCATGACGATCCTCAACAACTCCCGCGCCGAGGCGGTCCGGCGGGTCGGCGACGGCGTCGAGGTGGAGCTCGCCGACGGCCGGGTGGTGGCCGGCTCGCACGCGCTGATCGCGGTCGGCTCGATCCCCAACACCGCCGACCTGGGCCTCGCCGAGTACGGCGTCGAGCTGGCCCGGGGCGGTTACGTCACGGTCGACCGGGTCTCCCGGACCAACGTCCCCGGCATCTACGCGGCGGGCGACTGCACCGGGGTGCTGCCGCTGGCCAGCGTCGCCGCCATGCAGGGCCGGATCGCGATGTGGCACGCCCTCGGCGAGGCGGTCCGGCCGCTGCGGCTGCGTACCGTCGCGGCGAACGTCTTCACCGACCCGGAGCTGGCCACCGTGGGCGTCTCCCAGGACGAGGTCGACGCCGGCAAGGTCCCGGCCCGCCAGGTGATGCTGCCGCTCTCCGGCAACGCCCGGGCGAAGATGGACGACCTGGCCGACGGCTTCGTCAAGCTGTTCTGCCGGCCCGCCAGCGGCCAGGTGATCGGCGGCGTGGTGGTGGCGCCGAAGGCCAGCGAGCTGATCCTGCCGATCACCATGGCGGTGGAGAACAACCTCACCGTCAACGAGCTGGCCCAGACCATCACGATCTACCCGAGCCTGTCGGGCTCGATCACCGAGGCCGCCCGCCAGCTCATGCTCCACGAACTGGAGTGACCTCGCGCTTTCGCGCCGGCACGGCGAGGTGGGGGCGTTCCCAGCGTCGGGACACCGCCACCTCGCCGAACCGGCGCCCGGCCAGCGTGGCCGCCACGACCGCGAGCACGGCGACCTCGGCGAGGATGAGCAGGCGCTCGGCGAGGCCGATCAGCACCCGGTCACCGGGGTAGGCGGACCAGATCATCGCCGCGGCCAGCAGCAGGCTGGTCAGCGCGAGGCCGCGCAGCCAGCCGGCGGCCCGCCCGCCGAGCCGCCGGGCCAGCAGCCAGCCGGCGACCGGCAGGGCCAGGAAGGCCACCACCGAGGCGTACCGGTGCAGGTAGGCGGCGGTGTCCATGGGCAGCCCCGGCTCGTTGGTGGGCACCACCGCGGCGGCCACCAGGCCGGCCGACCAGGCCACCAGCAGCACCCCCGCGGTCCGGCCCGCGCCGGCACGACGCAGCGCCGGCAGGAGTACGACGGTGGCCGCCGCCAGGACGGCCATGGCCGTGTCGATGACGCCGCCCCGGTCGGAGACGGCGAAGTCGCTGACGGTCAGCGACCAGGGATTCAGGTCGTCGCTCACCTCAAGGTGACCGAGGACGGCGAGCACCGCCGCCAGGGCGATCCCGCCGAGGGCCAACAGGCCGCTGCTCCGGGTTCCAGGCATGCCCCAGCCTGTCGCCGGAAGCGCCCGAAACGGATCCGGGACCACCACCCACTTCGATCCCGGGGTCGCCCCCTACCGGCTGCTCGGGGTGGGAGGGAATCACGCCACGTTGAGCTGGATGTTTCCGATCCGGGCGACGACGTCGAGATGCCCGCCGAGGCCTGTGACATAGGCCCTGAGCGTCTCCAGGTTGGTGCTCTCGCCGTTCTCGATCTGGCTGATCCTCGCCTGGGACAATCCGGCGGCCTCGGCCAGCTGGGTCTGCGTCATGCCCAGCTGCTTGCGGATCTCGGCGAGCTGCGCGCCGCTGACCGACGCGAGCATCTGCTCGCGGAACTGTCCACGCCGAGCCGCGCGGTCAGGCTCGTCCCATGTCGGATCGATCTTCCTGGCCTTGGCCTTGACGTCTCGCCAGTCGGCTCCATCGGTCATTGCTCGGCTTCCTTCAGGCTGATGAGGTGCTCCTGGAACCGCGCGTCCGCCAGGGGGATGGCCGTCCGGTACCAACTCTGCCACTGTCCCGACTTGTCCCCGGCCACCAGGAACACGGCTTCCCGCAACGGATCGAAGGCGAAGATCATCCGTACCTCCGTCGGTCCGGCCGAGCCGGGTCGTAGCTCCTTCATGTGATGAAACGTGCTGCCTTTCAGTCGGTCGACCAAAGGGCGCCCCAGCGCGGGGCCGTGCTCCCCGAGCAGGTCGATCGCTTCGCTGACGAGGTCAGCCGTGAGGGAGTCGGCCCCGCACAGGTCAAGGAACCACGCTTCGACCTCCGGATGCAGCCTGATCTCCCACATGTCGTCAATATAAGGGCAGCTTATATCGCCTGCCTGCGGGACACACGGGAAGAGTGAAACTGCCCGGTCAGTCGACCGTTGCTTTGGCTTCGGTGCGGGTGTGGCGGGCGCTGATCACCGTCATGGCCCAGCCCGCCCCCGCGAACCCGGCCGCGGCCGCCCCGCCGATGAGCAGCAGCCGCCACGCCGACTCGGTCAGCGCGGCGCCGCCGAGGTGGCCGACGAGCGTCCCGTACGCGGCCCAGGCGGTGGCCGCCGCCGCCTCGTAGAGGATGAAGAGGCGGTACGGGTAGCGGCTGCGCCCGGCCGAGAAGCAGGCCGCCATCCGGCCTCCGGGCACGAAGCGGCAGAGCAGGATCACGAGCGGCCCCGGTTCGCGCAGCCCACGGGTGACCCGGGCGGCGGCGCGGCGGGCCCGGCCCGGCGTCGCGTGTCGCGGCTCGTGGCGGGCGGGCGCGGTGCGGCCCAGCACGTAGCAGGCGAGGTCGCCGACGAAGACGCCGAGCGCGCCGACCGCGATGGTCAGGGGCAGGTTGAGCCCGCCGTAGACGGTCAGCGCGCCGCTGGTGATCATGACGACCTGCGTCGGCACCACCGGCACGAAGGCGTCGGCGACCAGCAGCGTGAGCAGCACCGCGTACGCCCAGGCGGGCGACGCGACGTCAGAGATGAGTTCGGCCACGACCGCCACCTCGCCGGAGTTCCCCGTTCGACCGCACCGAGCTTGACGGCGTGTCCCGCGTCACCGCGAGCAGCCCCGCCCGGCGGTGACCGCCGACACCAGCAGGCCACCGGTGTTCAACGAGACAGCGTGGCCGAATGTGACGACCTGCCGGGGCGCCGCCGACGGCCGGGGCGGGCGGCGAATCGCCGGTCCGCGGCGTACCGTTGTCCGGAAGCGGCTCCGGCGACGTCGGGTCCCCCGTTCCCGACGGACGGGCCGCCGCGGGTCGCCGGCAGGTCCCGTGCCGGCGACCCGCCCCCACCGCACCGCGTCGAGGTGCGTCGCGAAATCCAGGTGCGTCCACCGCCCCGCCGTGCGTACCGTCGCCCCATGCGCAGCGCGGTGGTGACCACGACGCCGGGTATCCCCGGCGCGCCGCACTGACGTATCCGTCGACGAGGCCCCGGGGCGATCCGCTCCGGGGCCGCGTCGTGTTCCGGGTCAGCTCGCCTCCGGGTCGTACCCGATCAAGGAGAGCGACATGATCGACCACCGCAGGCTCGGCCGGGACCTGGAGCTGTTCGTCTCGGACCCGCTGGCCGGTGCCGGGCTGCCGATCTGGCTGCCGGCCGGCGCCGCCGCCCGGCACGCCGTCGAGGAGTACGTGCGGGAGCTGGAGCGCCGGGCCGGCTACCGGCACGTCTACTCGCCGCCCCTGGGCAAGCGGGAGCTGTTCGCGCTCTCCGGCCACCTCGGCTACTTCGCCGACGACATGTTCCCGCCGATGCGGCTGAGCGCCGACGACGAGTTCGTGCTGCGCCCGGCGCTCTGCCCGCACCACGCGCTGGTCTTCCGCGCCCGGGGCCGCTCCTACCGGGAGCTGCCGCTGCGGATCGCCGAGATCGGCGGCATGTACCGGGCGGAGCGTTCCGGGGTGCTCGGCGGGCTGTCCCGGGTGCGCGCCATCTCGCTCAACGACGCGCACAACTTCTGCGCGCTGGAGCAGGTCGGCGACGAGGTGCGGGAGATCCTCCGGCTGATCCGCGAGGCGCACGCCGCGCTCGGCGTCCGGCCGGCCGGGTTCCGGCTGTCGCTGCGCGGGCCGGGGGAGAAGTACGTCGGCGACGACGCCGAGTGGGCGCGGGCCGAGGACCTGCTCCGCGCCGCGCTCGACGGGGTGGACCACCACGAGGGCCCGGGCGAGGCCGCCTTCTACGGCCCGAAGATCGACATCCAGATCCGGGACGCGGCCGGCCGGGAGTCGACCATCTCCACCATCCAGCTCGACTTCGACAAGCCGGAGCGGTTCGACCTGTCGTACACCGACGCGGACGGACGCCGGAAGCGGCCGGTCATGGTGCACCGGAGCCTGGTCGGCAGCATGGAGCGGCTCTTCGCGTACCTCATCGAGGTGCACGCGGGCGCCTTCCCGGCCTGGTACGCCCCGGTGCAGCTGGTGCTGCTCCCGGTCGACGACGGCCAGGCCGAGGCGGCCGTGGCGCTGGCCCGCCGGGCCGAGGCGGCCGGCCTGCGGGCCGAGGTCGACCTGGCCGGCTCGCTGGGCGCCCGGATCCGTGACGCGGCCCGCCGGAAGGTCCCGTACCTCGGGGTGGTCGGCCCGCGGGAGGCGGCCGACGGGGCGGTCTCGCTGCGCCTGCGCGACGGTCGCGGGCTCGACCCGATGCCGGCGGCCGACGCGCTCGGGCTGATCGGCCGGGTGGTCGCCGCCCGCTCCGCCGAGCTGCTCCCGCCCGGCTGACGGCCGACGCGCCGCCCCGGCCGGGTCGCCGCTCGTGGCGTCCACGTCAGCGCCCGGCCGGCGCGGCCGCCGGCTTCCCGGGCGGGCCGCCGGGCCCTCCCGGCGGACCGCCGCCGGGCCGTCCGGGCGGTCCGCCGGCCGGCAGCGGCGCGGCGGCCTCCTCGTCGACCACCGCGGCGGAGAACTGCGACCGGTAGAGCTGGGCGTACGCGCCGTTCGCGGCGACCAGTTCGTCGTGGGTGCCCTGCTCGACGATCCGGCCCTGCTCCATCATGAGGATCAGGTCGGCGTCCCGGATGGTGGAGAGCCGGTGCGCGATGACGAAGCTGGTCCGGTCCGAGCGCAGCGCCGCCATGGCCCGCTGGAGCAGCACCTCGGTGCGGGTGTCGACCGAGCTGGTCGCCTCGTCGAGGATGAGCAGCGACGGCTCGGCGAGGAACGCCCGGGCGATGGTGATGAGCTGCTTCTCGCCGGCGCTGACGTTGCTCCCCTCCTCGTCGATCACGGTGTCGTAGCCGTTCGGGAGGCTGCGCACGAACCGGTCCACGAAGGTGGCCCGGGCCGCGGCCAGGATCTCCTCCTCGGTGGCCGTCGGCCGCCCGTACGCGATGTTGTCCCGGATGGTGCCGCCGAAGAGCCAGGTGTCCTGGAGCACCATGCCGATCCGGCCGCGCAGCTCGTCCCGCTTCATCGACCGGATGTCCACCCCGTCCAGGGTGATCCGGCCGGCGTCCAGCTCGTAGAACCGCATGATGAGGTTGACCAGGGTGGTCTTGCCGGCGCCGGTCGGGCCGACGATGGCCACCGTGTGCCCGGGCTCGGCCACCAGCGACAGGTCGTCGATCAGGGGCTTGTCCGGGTCGTACCGGAAGGAGACGTGCTCGAACTCGACCCGGCCGGTGACCCGGGGCGGCGCGGGCCGGTCCGGGGCCTGCTCGTCGGCGTCGAGCACCTCGAAGACCCGCTCGGCCGAGGCCACCCCGGACTGGAGCAGGTTGGCCATCGAGGCGATCTGGGTCAGCGGCTGGGTGAACTGCCGCGAGTACTGGATGAACGCCTGCACGTCGCCGAGGCTCATCGTCCCGGAGGCCACCCGCAGCCCGCCGACCACGGCGATCGCCACGTAGCTGAGGTTCCCGACGAACATCATGGCCGGCATGATGATCCCGGAGATGAACTGGGCTCCGAAGCTGGCCCGGAACAGCTCCTCGTTCTTGGCCGCGAAGGCGGCCTGCGCCTCGCGCTGCCGGCCGAAGACCTTGACCAGCTCGTGGCCGGTGTACGTCTCCTCGATGAGACCGTTCAGCTCGCCGGTGTGCCGCCACTGCGCGATGAACCGGCGCTGCGACCGCTTGGCGATCTGCTGCGTGACGAGGACCGACAGCGGCACCGCCACCAGGGCGACCAGGGCCAGCAGCGGCGAGATCCAGACCATCATGGCCAGCACGCCGACCACGGTGAGCAGCGCGCTGAGCAGCTGGCTGAGCGTCTGCGACAGGGTCTGCGAGATGTTGTCGATGTCGTTGGTGACCCGGCTGAGCAGCTCACCCCGGGGCTGCTTGTCGAAGTAGGGCAGCGGCAGCCGGTTGAGCTTCTCCTCCACCTCGGCGCGCAGCCGCAGCACGGTGCGCTGCACCACTCCGTTGAGCAGCCAGCCCTGCCACCACATGAGCAGGCTGGCGCCCAGGTAGAGCGCGAGCGCCAGGGTGAGCGTGCGGCCCAGCGCGGTGAAGTCGACGCCCGCCCCGGGCACCACGTCCATCCGGGCCAGCATGTCGGCGAAGTTGTCGTTGCCGGCGGCCCGGGCCGCGGCCACCGCCTGTTCCGGGGTGGTGCCGGCGGGGATCTGCCGGCCGATCACGCCGGCGAAGATGAGGTCGGTGGCGTGCCCGAGGATCTTCGGGCCGATCACGCTCGCGCCGACGCTGGCCACCGCCAGGGTGATGATCGCGGTCAGCGAGAACCGGTGCGGCCGGAGGCGGCCCAGCAACCGGCGGGCGGACGGCCCGAAGTTCATCGACTTCTCCGCCGGCATGGCGGCGCCCATCCACGGCGGCCCGCCGCCGCGCCGCCCGGCCTCGGGCAGCCGCTGCGGCGCCCGCCCGTCGGCTGCGGCCTTCGGGCCCGGACCCGGCTTCTGCCCCGGCACCGCGCTCACGCGGTCACCTCCGCCGTCTGCTGGGACGCCACGATCTCGGCGTACGTCGGGCAGGTCACCAGCAGCTCCTCGTGTCGTCCGATCCCGACGACGGCCCCGTCCTCGAGCACGATGATCTGGTCGGCGTCGACGATCGTGGAGACCCGCTGGGCCACGATCACCACCACCGCGTCCGCGGTGACCGGCCGGAGCGCGGCCCGCAGCCGGGCGTCCGTGCCGAGGTCGAGCGCGGAGAAGGAGTCGTCGAAGAGGTAGATCTCCGGCTTGCGGACCAGCGCGCGGGCGATCGCGAGCCGCTGCCGCTGGCCTCCGGAGACGTTCGTGCCGCCCTGCGCGATCGGCGCGTCCAGCCCGCCCGGCATCTCGGCGACGAAGTCCCGGGCCTGGGCGATCTCCAGCGCCGCCCACAGTTCGGCGTCGGTCGCGTCCGGGTTGCCGTAGCGGAGGTTGCTGGCGACGGTGCCGCTGAACAGGTACGGCCGCTGCGGCACCAGCCCGATCCGGCGCCACACCTCGTCCGGCTCGAGCAGGCGTACGTCCACCCCGTCGACCAGCACGGCGCCGGCGGTCGGGTCGACCAGCCGGGGGATCAGGGTGAGCAGGGTGGTCTTGCCGGCGCCGGTGGACCCGATGATGGCCGTGGTGCGGCCGGGGCTGGCCCGGAACGAGATGTCGTGCAGCACCGGCGCGCTGGCCCCCGGGTACTGGAAGGCGACGCGGCGGAACTCCAGCTCCGCGCGCCGGGTCATGGCGATCATCGGCTCGGCCGGCGGCACCACCGACGACTCGGTGTCCAGCACCTCGACGATCCGTTCGGAGCAGACCGCCGCGCGCGGCACCATCATCAGCATGAAGGTGGCCATCATGACCGCCATCAGGATCTGCATCAGGTACTGCAGGAAGGCGGTGAGCGCGCCGACCTGGATCTGACCGGAGTCCACCCGCTCCGCGCCGAACCAGAGCACCGCGACGCTGGAGACGTTGAGCACCAGCATCACCACCGGGAAGATCAACGCCTGGAGCCGGCCGATCCGCAGGGCGGTCGCGGTCAGGTCGGTGTTCGCCACCCGGAAGCGTTCCGTCTCGTACGGCTCGCGGACGAAGGCCCGGACCACCCGGATGCCGGTGATCTGCTCGCGCAGCACCCGGTTGACGGTGTCGATCCGGGTCTGCATGAGCCGGAAACCCGGGACCATCCGCCGGGTGATGAGGCCCAGCGCGACGGCCAGGACCGGTACGCAGACCAGCATCAGCCAGGAGAGGCCCACGTCCTCCTGGAGCGCCATCACCACGCCGCCGACGCTCATGATCGGCGCTGCCACCAGCATGGTGCAGCTCATCAGCACGAGCATCTGCACCTGCTGCACGTCGTTGGTGTTCCGGGTGATCAGCGAGGGCGCGCCGAACCGGGCCACCTCCCGGGCGGAGAAGCGGTTGACGTGCGCGAAGATGCCGGCCCGGACGTCCCGGCCGAAGCCCATCGCGGTCTTCGCGCCGAGGTAGACGGCGACGATCGAGCAGGCGATCTGGAGCAGGCTGACGAGCAGCATCATGCCGCCCGTACGCATGATCTGGTCGGTGTCGCCCAGGGCGACGCCGCGGTCGATGATGTCGGCGTTGAGGCTCGGCAGGTAGAGCGATGCCATCGTGCCGACGAACTGGAAGGCCACCACCGCGGCCAGCATCCGCCGGTACGGGCGCAGGTGGGTTCGGAGCAGGCGGATCAGCACGGACGGCTCCCCGATGGGTTCTCGGTGTCGGACTCGCTGCCCGGGTTCAACCGGCGAAGGTCCCCATCGGACATGCTCGTGATGATTTCCGTGAGGAACTCCCGGATCACCGCCTGCTTCGCCGGGTCCGCGTCGACCGAGGTGAGCGGCCGGTTGCTGTGGATCAGGTCGATGATGGCGAGGGCGTGCTCCCGCCCCTTGTCGGTCAGGCTGAGCTGGACGCTGCGCCGGTCGTTGGGGTCCCGGCGACGGGCGACGAAGCCGTCCCGCTCCAGGGTGTCGACGATGCCGGTGAGGGTGGCCGGCCGGACGAAGCACCGCTCGGCCATCTCCCGGTGGGTGCTGTCGCCGGCCCGCAGCAGCACGAGCAGCACCCGCATGCCGGCCGAGGTGAGGCCGTGGTGTTCGGCGAGGTAGCGCCCCCAGTGCTGCTCGACGACGTGCCCGGCGATCGAGATGAGCCGGCCGAGCGGCGCCTGCTGGAGCGCGTCGGGGAAGCGGACGAGCGGTCCCATGTTCACGGGCATGAGGTTAGCCCCCGGACCGTCAGGGCCCAAACTATTTTCCGGAGCCGTCGCTCTCTCGTGATCCGGGCGTCCTTCCGTCCGCCGCGAACGGGAAGGTCGCCCAGGATCCCGGCTCCGGTCAGCCGCCGAACACCACCGCCAGGGCGGCGGCGACGAAGACGACCTGGAGCACCGTGCGGGCGCCGAGCGGGGTCACGGGACGGCCGGCGAGCGTGAGCCCGCGACGGGCGGCCGAGACGTTGGCCGGGAACATGGCCAGCATCAGCAGCGCCAGGCCGGCGGCCGCCGCCCGCGCGGTGGCGGGCAGGAGCAGCCCGAACGCCCCGGCCAGTTCGAGCACCCCGGTCAGGGTGACCAGCAGGTCGGGCCGGGGCAGCCGCGGCGGCACCATGGCGACCAGGTCGGCGCGGCGGGACAGGAAGTGGGCCGAGCCGGTCAGCACGAACATCAGCGCGAGGCCGACCCGCAGGGCGGGGTGCCAGCCGTCGAGGGCGGCCACGCCGAGCAGGCCGGCGATCCGGGCCGCCGCGGTGCCGGCGAGCAGGGCGATCAGGGGTGCCATGGGTCACGCCTCTCGGGAGGGGATCAACTTGTCGATGACAAGATTGCGCCGCGAGAGGCCATCTTGTCAATGGCAAGTTAGAGTGGTGCGCATGACCCAGTCCCGCGCGTACCACCACGGCGACCTGCGCCGCGCCCTGCTCGACGCGGCGGCGGAGGTGATGGCGGAGTCGGGCCCGGCCGCGTTGAGCCTCCGTGACCTGGCCCGCCGGGCCGGCGTCTCGCACGCCGCCCCCGCCCACCACTTCGGCGACAAGGCCGGGCTGCTCACCGCGCTCGCCGCCCAGGGCTTCGAGCTGCTGGCCGAGGCGCTGCGCGGCGCCGGCGACGACCTGGTCGACACGGGGGTCGCGTACGTGGGTTTCGCGGTCCGGCACCGGGCCCATTTCGAGGTGATGTTCCGCCCCGACCTCTACCGCGCCGACGACCCCGAGGTGGTGGCCGCCCGGACCCGCGCCGGCGAGCTGTTGCGCACCGGGGTGGCCCGGCGCACCGGGCGGGGGCCGGACGTGGACGCGCTGGCGGCCTGGTCGATCGTGCACGGCTTCGCCACGCTCTGGCTCTCCGGCGCCCTGCCGCCCCGGGTCGGCCCCGACCCGGAGGCCGCCGCCCGCACCGTGATCAGCCGGCTCTTCCCCTGACCGCCGGGCCCCTCGGTGCGGGACCCGGCGCCCGGATCACCAGCTCGTCGGCAGCGGCATGCCCTCGGTGTAGCCGGCGGTGCTCTGCACGCCGACCAGGGCCCGCTCGTGGAACTCCTCCAGGCTGCGCGCGCCCGCGTAGGTGAACGCGCTGCGCACCCCGGAGATGATCTCGTCGATGAGGTCCTCGACGCCCGGCCGGGTCGGGTCCAGGTACATCCGGGCCGAGGAGATGCCCTCCTCGAAGATCGCCTTCCGGGCCCGGTCGAACGCGCTGTCCTCGGCGGTCCGCGCGCTCACCGCGCGGGCCGAGGCCATGCCGAAGCTCTCCTTGTAGCGCCGGCCGTCGGCGTCGGTGTAGAGGTCGCCGGGGGACTCGTAGGTGCCGGCGAACCAGGAACCGATCATCACGTTCGAGGCGCCCGCCGCGAGCGCCAGCGCCACGTCCCGCGGGTGACGTACGCCGCCGTCGGCCCAGACGTGCCGGCCGAGCGAGCGGGCCGCCGCGGCGCAGTCGAGCACCGCGGAGAACTGCGGGCGGCCCACGCCGGTCATCATCCGGGTGGTGCACATGGCGCCCGGCCCGACGCCGACCTTGATGATGTCGGCGCCCGCCTCGACCAGGTCGCGTACGCCGTCGGCGGTGACCACGTTGCCCGCCGCCACCGGCACCCCGGGGTCGAGCTTGCGGACCGCCCGCAGCGCCGAGATCATCCGCTCCTGGTGCCCGTGCGCGGTGTCCACCACCAGGGTGTCCACCCCGGCCTCGAGCAGGGCGGCCGCCTTGCCGGTGACGTCGCCGTTGATGCCCACCGCGGCGGCGACCCGCAGCCGGCCCCGGTCGTCGACGGCCGGCTTGTAGAGCGTGGCGCGCAGCGCGCCCGACCGGGTCAGGACCCCGACCAGGCGGCCCTCGGCGTCCACCACCGGGGCGAGCCGCCGCCGGCCCGCCGAGAGCCGGTCGAAGCCGGTACGCGGGTCCGCGTCCGCCGGCACGGTGTGCAGTTCGGTCGACATCACGTGCCGGAGCTGGGCGAAGCGGTCCACCCCGACGGTGTCCGCCTCGGTGACCACGCCGAGCGGGCGGCCCTCGTCGTCCACCACGATCACCGCGCCGTGCGCCCGCTTCGGCAGCAGGTGGATGGCGTCGCCCACGGTGTCGGTCGGGCCGAGCGTGATCGCGGTGTCGTGCACCAGGTGCCGCTGCTTGACCCAGGCGACGACGTTCGCCACCACCTCGATCGGGATGTCCTGCGGGATCACCGCGATGGCGCCGCGCCGGGCCACCGTCTCGGCCATCCGCCGGCCGGCGACCGCGGTCATGTTCGACACCACCAGCGGGATGGTGGTGCCGGTGCCGTCGGCCGAGGCCAGGTCGACGTCGAGCCGGGAGCCCACCTCGGAGCGGTTGGGCGCCATGAAGACGTCGTTGTAGGTCAGGTCGTGCGCGGGGACCGCGCCATGAAGGAACCGCACCCGGCCATCATTCCTGCTCGCGGCCGGTCCCGCCGCCGCTGGTGGCCCAAACCACCCCCGGCCGCGGGACCGCCGCCGACGGTCAGGAGATGGTGCAGATCGCCGCCCCGGCGGTGATCACCGCACCGACCTCGGCCGACAGGCCGCTGACCGTGCCGCCCTTGTGGGCGTGCAGGGGCTGCTCCATCTTCATCGCCTCCAGGACCACCACCAGGTCGCCCTCGGCGACGGTGTCCCCGTCGGCCACGGCGATCTTGACGATGGTGCCCTGCATCGGCGAGGTGAGCGCGTCGCCGCCGACCGCCGCGCCGGCCTTGGCGCCGCCGCCCCGGCGGGCCGGCTTCTTCGCGGCGGGCGCGGCGGCCGCCGTACCCGCGCCGAGGCCGGCCGGGAGGTTGACCTCCAGCCGCTTGCCGCCCACCTCGACCACGACCGTCTCGCGCTCGGCCGGGCCCTCGACGGCGCCGGCGGGGGCGGTGAAGGCCGGGACGGTGTTGTCCCACTCGGTCTCGATCCACCGCGTGTGCACGGTGAACGGCTCGGCGGTGAACGCCTCGTCGCGGACCACCAGCCGGTGGAAGGGCAGCGCCGTGGCCATGCCCTCGACGACCATCTCGTCCAGCGCCCGGCGGGCCCGTTCCAGCGCCTCGGTACGGGTCTCGCCGCTGATGATCACCTTGGCCAGCAGCGAGTCGAAGTTGCCGCCGATCACGTCGCCGGCCGAGACGCCGGTGTCCACCCGGACACCCGGGCCGGTGGGCAGCCGCAGCGCGGTGATGGTGCCCGGTGCGGGCAGGAAGTTTCGGCCCGGGTCCTCGCCGTTGATCCGGAACTCGATCGAGTGCCCGCGCGGGGTCGGGTCCTCGGTGAACCGCAGCTTCTCGCCGTCGGCGATGCGGAACTGCTCGCGGACCAGGTCGATGCCGGAGGTCTCCTCGGTCACCGGGTGCTCCACCTGGAGCCGGGTGTTGACCTCCAGGAAGGAGATGGTGCCGTCCGCGCCGACCAGGTATTCCACCGTGCCCGCGCCGTGGTAACCGGCCTCCCGACAGATCGCCTTGGCGCTGTCGTGGATCTGCCGGCGCTGGGCCTCGGTGAGGAACGGCGCCGGAGCCTCCTCGACCAGCTTCTGGTGCCGACGCTGGAGGGAGCAGTCCCGGGTGCCCACCACGATCACGTTGCCGTGCTGGTCGGCCAGGACCTGCGCCTCGACGTGGCGGGGCTGGTCCAGGTAGCGCTCGACGAAGCACTCGCCCCGGCCGAACGCGGCGACCGCCTCGCGGGTGGCCGACTCGAACAGGTGCGGGATCTCCTCCATCGTGCGGGCCACCTTGAGGCCGCGCCCGCCGCCGCCGAAGGCCGCCTTGATGGCGACCGGCAGGCCGTGGTCGACGGCGAAGGCCATCACCTCGTCGGCGTTGCCGACCGGGTCCGGGGTGCCGGGGACCAGGGGCGCTCCGGCCCGCTGGGCGATGTGCCGGGCGGTCACCTTGTCGCCGAGGTCGCGGATCGCCTGCGGGGTGGGGCCGATCCAGGTCAGCCCGGCGTCGATGACGGCTTGGGCGAAGTCGGCGTTCTCGGAGAGAAAGCCGTAGCCGGGGTGCACCGCGTCGGCGCCGGCCCGGGCGGCCACGTCGATCAGCTTGTCGATCCGCAGGTAGCTGTCGGCGGCGGTGTCGCCGCCCAGGGCGTACGCCTCGTCGGCGAGGGTGGCGTGCAGGGCGTCCCGGTCGGAGTCCGCGTAGACGGCGACGCTCGCCAGGCCGGCGTCGCGGCAGGCGCGGATGACGCGGACGGCGATCTCGCCGCGGTTGGCGATGAGTACCTTGCGCACCTTGGTGGCTCCTCCCGAGGTCGTTGCCGGGAGTGTATCGGCCGGGGATTCGGCCCTAACGATCGCTCAGTGTGGGATGCCGCACTGTAGTCAAGTTTGGTTATTACGCTTGTCCGGTGTCGGCAACACGGATGATGATTCTGGGCCTGGTCAGGTGGATGCAGCCGGTGCACGGCTACGACGTACGCCGTGAGCTGCTGAGCTGGAGCGCGGACAAGTGGGCCAACGTGCAGCCCGGTTCGATCTACCACGCGCTGCGCAAGCTCACCGACGAGGGACTGCTCCGGACGGTCTCCGTCGAGCAGGTCGGCGCCCGCCCCGCCCGCACCACCTACGAGGTGACGACGAAGGGGGAGGAGGAGTTCGAGACCCTCCTGCGCGCGCAGTGGTGGCAGCTCAACGAGCCGCCGGACCCGTTCGTGGCGGCGTTCTCCTTCCTGCCGGCCATGCCCCGCGACGAGGCCGCGGCGGCCCTGCGCAACCGGGCCAACCTCATCCGGGCCGGCGTCGAGTCGATGCGCGCCTCGTTGGACTCGGACTGGGTGCGCAACCGCAAGCCGGTGCACGTCGGCTGGATGTTCGAGCTCTGGCTGGCCCGGGCCGAGGCGGAGATGGCCTGGTGCGAACGGATCGCCGAGCGGATCGAGTCCGGAGTGTCGTACCTGCCTGCTGGGCTGGAGCAGGCCGAGGGGTGGTCGGGCTGGACGGACGGCGCTCCCGACGCGGAATAATCAACGTTGACCACAAGAGTTATATCGCGTTAGTCTCTGCGCGAGCCGTGAGGGAGTCGTGCGTCCTCGCGGACCATCGGCCGGTCCCGTCCGGCCCGGAGGACCAGGAGCAGACATGATCGAGACCAGGGGGCTGCGGAAGTCGTTCCGCTCCCGCGCGGGTCGCGAGACGAAGACCGTGGACGCGGTCCGCGGCGTCAACCTGGAGGTGGCCGAGGGGGAGATCTTCGGCTTCCTCGGCCCCAACGGCGCCGGCAAGACCACCACCCTGCGGATGCTCGCCACCCTCATCGAGCCGGACGGCGGCGAGGCCACCATCGCCGGGGCCGACCTGCGCAAGGACCCGGCCGAGGTGCGCCGGCGGATCGGCTACGTGGCCCAGGGCGGCAGCACCTGGGACGAGTCCACCGCCCGCGAGGAGCTGGTGCTGCACGCGCGGCTCTACGGCATCTCGAAGGCCGAGGCGCACCGCCGCGCCACCCGGGCGCTCGACGCCTTCCAGCTCAGCGAGTACGCCGACCGCAAGTGCAAGACCTACTCCGGTGGCCAGCGCCGCCGGGTCGAGATCGCGCTCGGCATCATCCACGAGCCGAAGATCGTCTTCCTGGACGAGCCGACCACCGGCCTCGACCCGCAGAGCCGGGCGCACATGTGGGACGAGATCCGCCGGCTGCGCACCGAGGGGATGACCGTCTTCATCACCACGCACTACCTCGACGAGGCGGACGCGCTCTGCGACCGGATCGCGATCATGGATCACGGCGAGGTGGTCGCGGAGGGCACCCCGGCGGAGCTGAAGCGCGAGATCTCCGGCGAGGTGGTGCTGGTCGGCCTCGACGCGGCCACCACCCCGCAGGCCGCCGAACTGCTCGACACCGAGGCGTACGTCAGCAAGCTGGAGACGATCGACGAGGGCGGCCTGCGCCTCTACGTCGACGAGGGCGCCACCGCCATCCCGCAGGTGCTGCGCCGCCTCGACCACGCCGGGCTGGAGCTGCGCTCGATCGAGCTGCACCGCCCCAGCCTCGACGACGTCTTCCTCACCAAGACCGGCCGCTCGCTGCGCGAGTCCTGAGCATCGGGAGCACTGTCATGAAACTCGCCCGCGACACCTGGCTGATCTTCCAGCGCCAGATCCAACTGCTGCTGCGCAACCCCGTCTGGGTCTTCGTCGGCGTCTTCCAGCCGGTGATGTACCTGCTGCTCTTCGCCCCGCTGCTCAAGCCCGCGCTGAACGCGCCGACCCAGGCAGCCGCCTACAAGATCTTCGTGCCCGGCCTGCTGGTGCTGCTGGCCATCTTCGGCGGCCTGTTCCAGGGCTTCGGCCTGATCGCCGAGCTGCGCGCCGGGGTGATCGAGCGGTCCCGGGTCACCCCCGTCAGCCGGCTCGCCCTGCTGCTCGGCCGCTCACTGCGGGACGTGGTCTCGCTTGTCGCGCAGGCGGTCATCATCACCCTGCTGGCGCTCCTGTTCGACCTGCGCGTGTTCATCGGCTACCTGCTGCTGGCCTACCTGATGCTCGCCCTCATCGCGCTGATGACCTCGGCCGTCTCCTACGGCGTCGCGCTCAAGGTCAAGAGCGAGGACGCACTGGCCCCGCTCATGAACACCGTGGCCCAGCCGGTGCTGCTGCTCTCCGGCATCCTGCTGCCGCTGACCTTCGCCCCCGGCTGGCTCCAGGGCGTCGCCAAGTGGAACCCGTTCTCCTGGTCGGTCGACGGCGTCCGGGCGCTCTTCGCCGGCGACCTGGGCAACGAGAAGGTCTGGCAGGGCCTGTCGATCATCGCGGTACTCGCCGTCGCCGGGGTGGTCTGGGCCGCCCGGCAGTTCGCCCGCAGCGTTCGCTGAGGCGGACGAGAGCTGCCTCTCATCCAGGGCGGGGCGCCGGCCGGGCGCGCGTAGCGTAAGGCCGGTGCCCCGCCTCACCCGTGACCGGACGACCTGGCTGACCTACGCCCAGCTGGGGTTGTGGGGCTTCTTCCTCTACGGGTTCGGCCCCGTCGTGCCGCTGCTCCGCGACGAACAGGGCACCAGCGCCGCCGTCGCCGGCCTGCACAGCACCGGCATCGCGGTCGGCGCGCTGGCCGGCGGCGCGCTCTTCGCGCCGGCCGCCCGCCGCCTCGGCCGCGGCCCCGCCATCTGGCTCGGGCTCGCCGGCCTGGCCGCCGGCGTCGCCGCGCTCGGCCTGCTCCGCCCGCTGCCCGCCACCCTCGCCGCCGTCGCGGTCATCGCCACCTTCGGCATGATGGTGATCAGCGGGGTCAACGTCGTACTCACCGCCCACCACGGCCCCGCCGCGCCCGCCGCGCTCAGCGAGGCCAACGCGGCCTGCGCCGGCATGGGCATCCTCGCGCCGCTGGTCATCGGCGCGACCGTGGACGCCGGCCTCGGCTGGCGGCCGGTGATGGCCGTCGAGGTCGGGCTGATCACCCTGGTCGCCCTCGCCGCCGTGACCTTCCGGGTACGCCTGCCGAAGGCCGCCCCCGCTACCGCGGCTGCCGCCGACCCCGATCGCCCGATCTTGGACACTAACCGTTCGTCTCGAACGGAAACTGTCCAAGATCTCGGGCGTCGGGCGGTGCTGCCGCGGGCGTACTGGATCGCCTGGGTCCTGATGGCGGTGACCGGGTCGATCGAGGTCTGCCTGTCGCTCTGGACCGCCGACGTGCTCCGGACGCACGCCGGCCTCAGCGCGGGCGGGGCGTCCGCGGCCGTTGCGGCGATCGTCTGCGGCATGTTCGCCGGCCGACTCGCCGGCGGCCGGCTCGCGCTGCGCTGGCGGCCGGTGCCGCTGCTGCTCGCCGCGCTGACCGTCTCCCTGGCCGGGTTCGCGCTGTTCTGGTCCGCCCCGGTCGGCTGGCTGGCCGTCACCGGCCTGGTCGTGCTCGGGCTGGGCAACGCCCTGCACTACCCCCTGGCGATCTCCATCGCCCTCGCCGTGGCCGGGCCGGCCGCGGACAAGGCGGCCGGCTGGTCGTCGTACTCGATGGGGGTGGGGTTCGGGATCGCGCCGGTCGCGCTCGGCTGGGTGGCCGACGGCGTCGGCCCGCACCTGGCCTTCCTGCTCCTGCCCGGCTTCATCGCGGCGGCCCTGCTCCTCGCCGTCCGCCTCGGCCGTGCCCTGAGCCGGTCCTCTCCCACCGACGACCGCACCCCGATCTCGGTCGCCGCGTAGCCGACTCCCGCTCGCTCGCGTGATCGACTCCGGCCCGGCGGCTTGATCGACCCTCCGCTCGCCGGCTTGATCGACTCCGGCTCGGGCGGCTCGATCGGCCCCCCGTTCGCCGGCTTGATCGACTCCAGGTCGGCGAGGTGGCGGTGTCCGGCGGGTGCGGACCGCGCCACCTCGGCGTGCTGGTCAGAGCACCCGGGCCAGGCTCACGCCGTCGGCGATGGGAAGCATGACAACCTCGACGCGGACGTCGGCGAGGATCTCGTCGTTGAAGGCGGCGATCGCCCGGTCGTCGGCGTTCTGCGGGGCCAGCACCCGGCCGCCACGCAGCGTGTTGTCCACGGCGATCACCGCGCCCGGGCGCATCCGGGGCACCAGCTCGTCCCAGTAGATCGGGTAGCCGACCTTGTCGGCGTCGATGAACGCGAAGTCCAGGTAGCGCTCCTGCGGTAGCTGGCGCAGCGTGTCCGCGGCCGGACCGATGCGCAGCTCGATCCGGTGCTGCACGCCCGCGCGGGTCCAGTACCGCCGGGCCACGCCGGTGTACTCCTCCGAGATGTCGAAGCAGGTCAGGCGGCCGCCCTCGGCGAGGCCCCGGGCGATGGCCAGCGAGGAGAGCCCGGTGAACGTGCCCACCTCCACCGCCTGCCGGACGCCGAGCAGCCGGGTCAGGAAGGTCAGGAACGCGGCCTGCTCCGGCGCGACCTGCATGTCCGCCTGGGCGGGAAGGGCGGCGCGGGTCTCCTCGGCCAGCTCCCGGACGATCTCGTCGGGGGCGGACCCGTGCGCCACGAGGTACGCGTGCAGTTCCGGGGTCAGTGGCAACGGCTTCGTGCTCATGACCGGACGTTAGCCGAGATGCTCGATCTCCTGGCCCCCCGGCGCAACCTTCGTCCACAGGTCGGTGATGCTCAGCTCCAACTCGGCGAGGAGACCGCGCAGCAGCGGCAGGGAGAGCCCCACCACCGTGCCCGGGTCGCCCTCGATGCCGGTCAGGAACGCCCCGCCCAGCCCGTCGATCGTGAACGCCCCGGCGACGGCCAGCGGCTCACCCGTCGCCACGTACGCGGCGATCTCCGCGTCGCTGATGTCGGCGAAGTGCACAGTGGTCGAGGCCACCGCCTCCGCGCGGGACTCGTGCACCACGTCGAGCAGACAATGCCCGGTGTGCAGCACCCCGCTGCGCCCGCGCA
Organism: Micromonospora sp. I033; assembly: GCF_053890995.1. Lineage (NCBI taxonomy): Bacteria > Bacillati > Actinomycetota > Actinomycetes > Micromonosporales > Micromonosporaceae > Micromonospora > Micromonospora sp. I033. The sequence goes on from NZ_JBSSLX010000018.1 coordinate 47,488, forward strand.
TCCGCTGCCACCGCCGGGTCGCGTCCGCCGCGTCGGCCGGCTTGCCCAGGATCTCGCCGTCGAACGCCAGCACCGAGTCGCAGCCGAGCACCAGCGTCCGCTCGTCCGGGTTGGGGCGCAGCCGGCCCAGCACCGCCTGCGCCTTCAGCCGGGCCAACTCCAGGCACAGATCCTCGGCCCGGTCGCTGACCACCTGCGACTCGTCGACGCCGCTGACCAGCACGTCGGGTTCGATCCCGGCGGCCTGGAGCAGCTTGCGGCGGGCAGGACTCTGCGAGGCGAGCACGAGGCGCAGCGGCACGGAAGTCAACACGTCACCGACGCTACCGGCTGATCCTCGGCGGCGGGTCGCCGGCACGTCGACGCCGGCGCCACACCAGGTAACCGCCGCCCGCCGCGAGCAGCACACCGAGCGTCGCCAGGCCGCGCACCGTCGAGTTGTCGTCGCCGCTGCCGTCCGACGCTTCGACGGTCGGCGCGGTGACCGACGGCGTCTCGAAGCCGAGTGGGGGGACGTCGGCCGTGAGGGCGGCGACCAGGTCGATGACGCCGTAGCCGTACTCGTCGTCCCGGCCGGGCGGGCCCTTGTCGATCGCGGTGGCGGTCAGGCGGTGCGCGACCTCCTGGGCGGGGAGGTTGGGGTACTTGGAACGGATCAGAGCGGCGGCCCCGGCCACGATCGCAGTAGCACCTGAGGTGCCGGTTCCCTTCGAGTACTTGCCGCCGTAGCTGGTGCTGTAGATGTCAACGGCAGGAGCCACGATGTCGACCTCCGGGCCGGTAACTGAAATCTCGGCATGGCTGCCGTCTTTGCGGACACCCCCGACAGCCAAGACTCCTGGTTCGGAGGCTGGATAGCCAACACGAACGTCCTCCGGGCGATTGCCGACGGACGCAACGACGACAATATCCGCCTCTAGGGCCGATTTGACGGCCCTCTGTAGTCGGACGCTAGCCCCGGCCGTCGCGGAAATGCTAATGACATCTGCCTGATGAGCGACTGCCCATTCCATGCTTTCCGCCAACTCTTCGGTGTCGCCCTTGCCGTCGATGAGTTTGGAGCGGATCGGTAGGATCTTGGCCCTTGGTGCGACGCCCAAGGCGCCGCCGCCGTTTCCGTTCCCATGAGCGGCGATCAGACCGGCCATAGATGTGCCATGGCTATCTTCGTCCTTCCTGCCATCACCATCGGCCGACACATCAGTTCCCGGGAGAAGGTTCCTCTGGAGGTCTGGGTGTGGATCGACGCCCGTGTCCGGGACAGCGACAACGACGCCCTCGCCCTGGCTCATCTGTTGAACTTCCTCAACCCTCAGGGAGGCCAGATGCCATTGATCTTTTCGGACCTGCTTGCTGTCATCGGCTGAAGGTGGCGGCTCGGCGGGCGCGGCCGAAGAAGCGGCGAGCGTCAATAGTGCGAGGCTAGTTACGAGGCTCCGTAGCATTATCGGTCGAAGCCGATTGCGGGACCGGGATCGATTGGCCCTTGTTCGTCGGGCGGCCGGACTACGGGGTCGACCCCTTCATCCATTTCCCATGGGTTGTCCGGATCCCATCGGCGTTGCGATTCGCTGCCTTCTTGGTTGTCTCGTCTGGGAAGGCGGCCACTTGCTGGGCCCCAACTCAAGTTTGTTGCCCCCGGACTGCCACCCAACGGAGTGAGGCCATGCAACCCGTGGGACTGTGTCGTGCGGCC